>JAYNKS010000239.1:0-2660 GCA_038111345.1 Gammaproteobacteria bacterium
TTAGAGCCTATTCAGGAGTCATTGTTATGTCGCGAGTAGCGAAGAACCCGATTTCACTGCCGAGCGGCGTGCAGGCGACGATCGCCCCTGACGCGGTGAGCGTCAAGGGCCCAAAAGGCGAGCTGTCCCTTGCCCTGCACGACGTCATTCGGGTTTCTGAGGAAGACGGGTCGCTTCAGGTGCGGCCTGAGAATGACGAGTCCTGGGCTATGGCGGGTACGTTTCGTTCACTGATCGCCAATATGGTTACTGGGGTCACCGATGGTTTTGAAAAGAAACTGGAAATTGTTGGTGTGGGCTACCGCGCTCAGGCGCAGGGAGCCAAGCTCAATCTGAGCCTTGGCTTTTCTCACCCGGTGGTGTACGAGATGCCGGAAGGTGTATCGGTTGAGACCCCGTCACAAACCGAGATCGTCCTTAAGGGTTCAGACAAGCAACGGGTGGGTCAGGCGGCGGCGGAAATTCGAGCCTATCGGCCACCCGAACCCTATAAAGGCAAGGGGATTCGATATTCGGGCGAGTATGTCGTCCGAAAGCAGGCGAAGAAGAAGTAAAGCGCGATCAGCAATTGAATACAGGGATGGCGACAGGTCGATTCGCGCGGTCCCGGAACACGGCTCAAGAGAGTTAGCAGGATGAAAGACAAAAAGGTTTCCAGAATTCGACGCGGAACGCGTACTCGCTCGAAGATTTCCCGAGATGGCGTTACCCGTATGTGCGTATTCCGCACGCCACGCCATATCTACGCGCAGATCATCGACGCCACGGGCGGACGAGTATTGGCCAGCGCCTCAACCCTCGAGGTGGAAGTCAAAAGCGCGGTCAAGAACGGCGGGAACATCGCTGCCGCGTCTGCCGTTGGGAAACGAATTGCCGAAAAGGCGAAGGCGGCGGGTGTGGAAAGTGTGGCGTTTGATCGATCTGGCTTCCGATATCACGGCCGGGTCAAGGCATTGGCAGACGCCGCTCGTGAGGGCGGCCTGCAGTTTTAGCGGACCGAGTAATAACGGGAACCAGTATGGCGACAAAAGCAGAACAACTTGCGGTCGATAGCGAAGGATTTATCGAGCAGCTCATCAACGTCCGGCGCGTAGCGAAGGTCGTAAAAGGCGGTCGAATCTTTGGCTTCTCAGCCTTAACCGTCGTGGGCGATGGCAACGGCCGGGTCGGCATTGGACGTGGAAAGGCGCGAGAGGTACCGGTCGCGGTGCAAAAAGCGATGGATGAAGCGCGGCGAAACATGCGCAAAGTGAAACTAAAGAAGGGCACGCTGCACTATGCAACGGTGGGCCGCCATGGCGCCGCCCAAGTGGTGATGCGACCGGCTTCGGCTGGAACCGGAGTCATCGCGGGCGGCACGATGCGAGCGATTTTTGAGGCGGCGGGTGTAAAAGACGTTTTGGCGAAGGTCATCGGCACGACGAATCCGATCAATGTGGCTCGCGCTACCGTTGCCGGCTTGTTAAGCGTTCAGAACCCCCGCCAGGTCGCCGTCCGCCGCGGAAAATCCGTCGATCAAATTCTAGGCAAGGATTCGGGCGATGACTGAGAAACGAATAAAAGTAACGCTGATTAAGGGCAAGTTTGGGCGGGGTGCTCGTCAAATGGCTTGCGTGCATGGCCTGGGGCTAAAGCGCACCCATCAGACGGTAGAACTGCAGGACTCGCCCTGCGTCAGAGGGATGATCAACAAAGTGTCCCACCTTGTTCGTGTAGAGGAAATCTGAAATGCGGTTGAATGAATTGAAACCTGCCGAAGGATCACGGCCCGATGCAAAGCGCGTCGGCCGCGGAACCGGATCCGGTTTAGGAAAGACGGCAGGACGAGGCGTTAAGGGTCAGAAGTCTCGTGCGGGGGGCTTCCATAAAGTCGGTTTTGAGGGTGGTCAGATGCCTATTCAGAGACGTCTGCCCAAGCGTGGCTTCCGCTCGCTGGTTCGCCCGCGCGTGGCGGAGGTCCGTTTGCATGAGCTGCAACGAGTGGAGGGCGAGATTGATCTTCAGGCGCTCAAGGCGGCCGGTGTGATTCGCCATGACGCGTTGCGAGCCAAGGTGATCGCTTCGGGGACCATCGAGCGACCCGTCGTCCTGCGCGGCATCGGGGTAACCCGCGGCGCTCGCGCGGCTATCGAGCAGGCCGGAGGCAAGGTCGAGGCCTAAACCTATGGCAGCGTCGCCTTTAGCCTCCCTTGGAAAACTGACCGAATTGCGTCAGCGCATATTGTTTGTGCTTGGCGCAATGGTCGTCTTCCGCTTGGGAACGCATATCCCCATCCCGGGCGTTGATCCGACTGCGGTAGCGGCTCTCTTTGAGCAGACGCGGGGCTCGATCGTTGACATCTTCAATATGTTCTCGGGCGGGGCGCTGGAGCGACTGTCCATCTTTGCGCTAGGCGTGATGCCGTATATCTCCGCATCCATCATCATTCAGATGATGACATCAGTCATCCCTCAGCTTGAAACACTGAAGAAAGAGGGTGAAGCGGGCCGCAGAAAGATAACCCAATATACGCGGTACGGCACAGTACTCCTGGCGACCTTTCAGGGTCTTGGCATCGCCATTGCGATTGAAGGGCAACAGGCGGCCGGCGGCCCGGTGGTCCTCGTGCCGGGTCTGGGTTTCAAGATCACCACGGTTGCTACGCTGGTTACCGGGACTA
>JAYNKS010000240.1:0-2660 GCA_038111345.1 Gammaproteobacteria bacterium
ACTCCACGCCCTTGAGCGTTATGGCCATAAACGAGGCATTGCCTCGCTTTGCATCGGTGGCGGCGAGGCTACCGCAATGGCTTTCGAGCGGCTTGTCTAAGCCACTTTCGTCGAGCCAACCGCCGATGGATCCTTTTGTCAGCCGACTCGATACTGACGGCGAAAATTTTCTAGCCAATCGCCAGGCCATGCTGGAAAAAACCAGCTCACTGGCCGCAGCGATAGAGCGTGTCGCGTTGGGAGGCAGCGAAAAAGCAAGGAAGCGGCACGCCGCGCGCGGCAAGCTATTGCCACGGGAGCGAATTCAGGCGCTCCTTGATCCAGGCAGCACATTTCTTGAGCTGTCACAGCTTGCCGGGTGGGAGCTGTATGAAGACGAGGTCCCGTGCGGCGGAATCATCACCGGGATCGGCGAGATTCATGGCCGTCCTTGCATGCTCGTGGTGAATGATGCGACAGTAAAAGGCGGTACCTACTACCCGATCACCGTAAAGAAGCATCTTCGCGCCCAAGCCGTTGCCGCAGAAAATCGCTTGCCGTGCATTTACCTCGTCGACTCGGGAGGCGCCTATCTCCCGCGACAGGATGAGGTCTTTCCTGATCGGGATCACTTCGGTCGGATATTTTTCAATCAGGCAAGCATGTCGGCGGCCGGCATTCCTCAGATCGCCATCGTGATGGGATCCTGCACAGCGGGAGGCGCCTACGTTCCGGCTATGTCCGATCAGGCCATCATCGTGCGCCAGCAAGGCACGATTTTTTTGGGGGGCCCACCACTCGTAAAGGCCGCCACAGGAGAAGAAGTCACAGCCGAAGCCCTCGGCGGCGCCGATGTACACACCCGCATTTCCGGCGTAGCCGATTATCTTGCGGACGACGATAAGGACGCGATCCGAATCGCCAGACAGATTGTTAAGGATCTGAATCGACCCGGGGCGGCTCAAGAACCCCAGCCCGATCCCCGGCCGCCCTCGCATCCAGCAGAAGATCTTTACGGCCTTATTCCGACGAATCCGAGATTGCCCTTTGATATCCGGGAAATTATTTGTCGCGTTGCTGATGGAAGCGACTTTCTTGAATTCAAAGCTCGATATGGCAAAACGCTGGTGTGCGCATTTGCCCAAATCGCAGGCTACCCCATAGGGATCGTAGGGAATAACGGTATTCTCTTTTCTGAATCCGCGCTCAAGGGAGCCCACTTTATCGAGCTTTGCTCACAACGGAATATTCCCCTTCTGTTTCTTCAGAACATCACCGGCTTCATGGTAGGCAGTCGCTACGAGCACGGCGGCATTGCTCGAGATGGAGCCAAACTGGTAAACGCCGTCGCTTGCGCAAAGGTTCCAAAACTCACGGTCATCGTTGGGGGGAGTTTCGGTGCTGGTAATTACGGTATGTGCGGTCGAGCGTATGATCCCCGCTTTCTTTGGATGTGGCCCAACGCGAGGATTTCGGTGATGGGCGGTGATACCGCTGCGCAGGTACTGGCGCAGGTCAAGCGTGAGGGCGCACAGAAGATGGGCACTGCCTGGCCCACTCAGGATGAGCAGGTCTTTCGAGCAGCCATCGCCGAGCAGTATGAGCATCAGGGCCACCCGTTCTACGCCAGCGCTCGACTGTGGGATGACGGCATTATCGATCCGGCCCACACACGACGCGTACTGTCTTTGGCGCTGCGAACGATCCACAACGCGCCCATTGAGGACAGCCGGTTCGGCGTCTTTCGAATGTAAATTCCGTAAAATAACGATTACTTTGCGCACCTCTTGAATCACCCACCCGTGTCACAGCGAAAAACCACACCGTCCGTTAATGTGGGCGGAGTCCTGATTGGAAATCACGCTCCAGTCGTGGTTCAGTCCATGACTAATACGGACACAGCGGATGTCGAATCGACAACCCGCCAAGTTATGGATCTATCTGATGCGGGCTCAGAGATTGTCCGGATCACAGTGAACACGGAGGCGGCGGCTCGCGCGGTCCCCGAGATTCATCGTCGGCTTCGGACCCAAGGCTATCTGGTGCCCCTCGTGGGGGATTTTCATTACAACGGCCATACCCTGCTCCAGACCTTCAGCGATTGTGCAGATGCCTTGGACAAGTATCGAATCAACCCCGGCAATGTGGGCCAAGGCGAAAAGCGTGACCAGCGCTTCTGTCAGATGGTTGAACAGGCTTGTCTTCGAAATAAGCCGGTTCGTATCGGCGTCAACTGGGGTTCGCTCGATCAACAGCTCCTTGCCAAAAAGCTGGATGAGAATGCGGCGTCTGCCTCACCTTTGCCGCTTTCGACCATCACCCAACAAGCGCTTGTCGACTCCGCGATAAACAGTGCTGATCTGGCCATGCGCGAGGGACTGCGGGCCGATCAGATCATTCTGTCGGCTAAGGTGAGCGCAGTTCAGGATCTCGTCACGGTCTATCAATCGCTGTCCACCCGGTCTGACCTGGCTTTACATTTGGGTCTCACCGAGGCCGGCATGGGCGACAAAGGCATTGTTTCATCCACCTGTGGCCTGGCGCTGCTGTTGAACCAGGGTATCGGCGACACGATCCGAGTCTCGCTTACCCCTCAACCTGGCGAGAGTCGAACCCGGGAAGTGCGCATTGCACAGGAAGTGCTTCAGTCCCTTGGGCTTCGAAGTTTCTCCCCGCAGGTC
>JAYNKS010000241.1:0-2637 GCA_038111345.1 Gammaproteobacteria bacterium
ATTGAAAGGACAGGCTCTTTGGGGTCGATGTGGACTTCACCGAGGGCAGCCGCCGCGCGAGCGAGTCGATGACTCGAGGCCACCACCGCAAAGACGGCTTCTCCGTCAAAGCGAACCGTGCCTTCGGCCAGAAGCGGGTCATCGCCCCGACCGGACGGGCTGACGTCGTTATGGCCCAAGATATCCGCCGAACAAAAAACATCGACTACCCCGGGCGCTTGACGCACTCGAGTGAGATCCATATTCCGGATTCGCCCACAGATGCCGGAGGCTCGTCCAACGGCGAGGTGTAGCGACTGCGCGGGTAACGGCATGTCGTCTATATAAAGAGCGGCCCCCGTGGCGTGTTTCAGGGCACTGTCGTGTGCGAGCCCCTCGCCTACTGATTTCGCTCGCGATTCAGCCATGGCCTGCTTTTTGTGGTTGTCCGAGGTACAGGTTGGGCATGGGCTCGGCGGCAAGTGAGCGAATGCATTTCTCCAACAGGCCTGCTGCAACATCCTCGCGGTAGGCTGCGCTGGCGCGCATGTCCGAGATAGCGGAAAAGTCTTTCGCCAATGCCGATCGGGCGGCCGGTAAAACTTGCGCCTGTGCAGGCATCCCGACGAGGGCGTCCTCGCAGGTGCGGGCACGCCGCGGGGTGGCCGCCATACCGCCGAACGCGATTCGCGCAGAGACGATCACGCCATCGACAACCGTAATCGCAAAGGCGCCACAGACTGCGCTGATGTCCTGATCAAATCGCTTGGAAATTTTCCAGCAGTGAAAATCAGACGCTATGGGAAGCGGCACCGATACCTTGAGCACAAGCTCATCGTGGTGACGATCCTGTTTGCCGTAATCGATGAAAAAATCTTCTAGCGGCATGGATCGGTTGCCTCCAGGACCTGCGAGGGTTAGCGTCGCGTCCAGGGCGATCAATGCCGGTGCGAGGTCGCCAATCGGAGAGCCGTTGGCGATATTGCCGCCCACCGTGGCCTGTGCGCGAACCTGAGTCGATCCGAAACGGCGAAGCAGGGTTTCAAGCTCTTCTGATAGTGCGCCAAGCGCTGTAAGGGCCTCTGCCACTGTGGTGGCGGCGCCGATTTCAAGCGCATCTTGGGATTGATGAATGCCGCGAAGTTCCCGAATCCGACTGAGGTCAATAACGTTAGAAAAACGGCGGTGCTCTTTATTGATCCATAGACCCACATCAGTAGACCCGGCTATCAACTGTGCATCCGCAAGGCGCTTTTGAACAGACCAGCAGGCAGCCAGATCAGTCGGTGCAGCAAAACCTCCAGCCGCCCCTTCAGAGCAGAGATACTGCTCATCCCCGGCCCAGCGGGACAGCGTCGTTTCGGCCACAGAGCGCAGTGACTCCAGGTGATCCGGCCGGTCTTCGGTGCATGCCTGCTCGGCGGCGCTAATGATGGGGCCGTAGCCCGTGCAGCGGCAGAGGTTTCCCGCAAGGGTGTCGTTTATGGTGCGACGATCTGCCGATGACCGGCCCGACGCACAGGCCTCATGCAGGCCAGCGAGACTCATCGCAATACCCGGCGTGCAAAAACCGCATTGTGAGCCATGACATTTTGCAAGCGCATGCTGGACAGGATGCGGTTCGGGATCCGCAATATGTTCAACCGTCAGAATCTGCGCGCTATCAACCGAACCCAAAGGGACGATGCAGGCATTCACGGCATCATAGTGAAGCGCCTGATCTGAAAGCCGCCCAATTAGGACGGTACAGGCGCCACAATCACCCTCTGCACATCCTTCTTTGGTTCCGGTCAGACCTTGATGCAGTCTGAGAAAATCAAGAAGCGTCAACTGCGGGTCGAAGGATGTGACCGTCAGTTCCTGTCCACCCAGCAGGCAGCGAAATTGTGAACGGGGCTCGGCCATCGCGCTGACGATTCGGTTCAGCTGCCCCGGTAAGTGCTATAGCCAAACGGCGATACCAGCAGCGGCACGTGGTAATGCTCGTCTGACGCACTGATGCCAAAGCGAATTACGACAACATCCAAAAATGCGGGGCTTTCAAGCAAAGCATCCTGCTGACGAAAGTAGTCGCCGATGGAAAACCGCAGCTCGTAGGTCCCGCAGGCGAAGGCGCTCCCTTCCAAAATGGGGCCATCGACCCGGCCATCGGAATTGGTGATGCCCGAGTTCAATACGGTCTCGGGCGCGTCCGATCGATTCAAGGACCAGGCCACCCCGGCCGCCGGTTGACCCCTGGCGGTATCGAGAACGTGAGTCGTCAGTTTTCCCATGGTCTTTCCTCATTCTTTGCGCTGAAACCTTGCGGGGCGAAACCCCGCCCCTTTGCGCGATAGCAGTCTCACACAAGGGTTTTGCATCGTCAGCGAAAAACCCTCCAAAACACTTTCAAATAAAATTTGATAATAATCAAGATTATTCGCGAAATGCTCAGATAATATTTATCCCGCTTGCCAGCCCACCCCCCGCAGCAAAAAAAGCTTATGTCTGCTGATTCTTCATATCCTCGTGACCTAGTCGGGTACGGAAAAAATCCTCCCGACGCCAAATGGCCTGGCGGCGCGCGGGTCGCGCTGCAGTTCGTTCTCAACTACGAAGAAGGTGCCGAGAACTGCATTCTTCACGGCGACGAAGGATCCGAAGCTTTTTTGTCCGAGA
>JAYNKS010000242.1:0-2636 GCA_038111345.1 Gammaproteobacteria bacterium
CGCCAAAGGCGTCGCGCAGACGTACTACGACGCCCGAGAGGCACTTGGTTTTCCGCGCGGAAAAGATCGTGACTAAAAAAGCCGGTCAGAATCGAGCGGATCTGCTGGTTGAGATAGGCACCGAGGAACTCCCGCCAGCCGCGCTGAAAACACTGGCAATCGCGTTTCAGGATCAACTCGTCGCTGGCCTGTCGGCTGCCGGTCTCATTGAAACCTCGCGCACCTCATGGTTCGCCACGCCCAGACGTCTGGCCGTGCGTATCAGCGACGTGGCAAAAAAGGGCCAGGCGCAAAGTATCGAACGTCGCGGACCAGCGCTCACCGCCGCGTATGACAAAAACGGCCAGCCGACCAAGGCGGCTCTTGGTTTCGCACGCTCTTGCGGCATTTCCATTGATGAAGCGGAAATCCTTAAAACCGAAAAAGGCGAATGGCTGATTCACCGGTCGGTCACTCCAGGAGCGCCAGCCAAAGACATCATTGGGCCGAGCATTCAGTCATCCGTAGACAAACTGCCTATTCCCAAGCGCATGCGCTGGGGCAGCAGCGAGGCCGAGTTCGTCCGCCCCGTGCACTGGCTGGTCGTCCTGCACGGATCAACGATCGTGCCGTGTTCCGTCCTCAACACAAAAGCAGGTCGAAAAACGCGGGGTCATCGCTTCATGTCCGGGGACGCGACAATTTCGATTGACGACGCCGGCGCGTACGAAGAAACACTGCTGAAAGATGGCGCCGTAATTGCTGATTTCGAAAAACGCGCCAATGTGATCGAGCGAGAGATCACAAAACTCGGAAAAAAGATCGGGGGCAGGGCGGTTATTGACGGCGCTCTTCTTGAGACGGTTACCGCGCTGGTTGAGCAGCCACACGGTATTCTGGGACAGTTCGATCCGGACTACTTGAACGTCCCTGCCGAAGCGTTGATCTCGTCCATGCGTGACCATCAGAAATATTTTCATGTGGTTAACGAGCGCGGCGAACTGCTGCCAGCCTTTATAACCATCAGCAATATTCACAGCACCTCTCCGGCGCGCGTAAAAGCCGGCAATGAGCGGGTGCTTAACGCGCGGCTCGCGGACGCCCGCTTTTTCTGGGACAGCGACGCCAGCGCATCACTTGAGAGCCATGTGGCCAACCTTGAGAACGTGCTCTTTCATCACGCGCTTGGCAGCCTGGCCGATAAGACCCGCCGTCTGGAAGTCATCGCAACTCAGATCGCCGCAAAAATCGCGGTTGATGCCACGCCGTGCGCCCGCGCAGCACGATTATGTAAAGCCGATTTGCTGACCGGCATGGTAGGCGAGTTCCCGGAAATGCAAGGCACCATGGGTCGCTATCTGGCTCAGCATGATAAAGAGGCTATGGAGGTTTGCGCAGCGATAGAAGAGCACTATTGGCCCCGGCACGCCGGCGATGAGCTACCGCAGTCGCCGGTCGGCGCCGTGCTGGCCATCGCCGACCGGATGGATTCGCTTTTGGGCTTATTTATCGCCGCTGAAGAACCGACGGGTGAGAAAGACCCCTATGCCCTGCGCCGTGCTGCTCTGGGCGTGATTCGTATCCTGGTAGAGAAGAAACTCGATCTGGACATCACGGCGTTGGTGGACGTGGCGGCAGATGCCTATGCCACACAGGGGCGAATGGCCACACCCGAGGTGCGAGAGCAGTGTCGAGCCTTCATTTTGGATCGTTACCGGGCGCTGTACGCCTCTTTGGGATTTGCACCTGATGAAATTTCCGCGGTGCTGGAAGCGGGGGCGAGTCATCCTCTGGATTTTGACCGCCGCATCAAAGCGGTGGCGCAGTTTCGAAAAAACCCCGATGCGTTAAGTCTTGCCGCCGCTAACAAGCGGGTGAGAAACATTCTTAAAAAGAACGCCTCAGGGCAGACGGTCGAGATCGATCCTGCGCTGTTGAGTGAATCCGCTGAGATCGCGCTTTCGCAAGCGCTGGCCGAGTCCGCTGCGGCCGTGGCCCCGGCTATGTCCGGTGGCGACTTTGAAAAAGCGCTCCAAATCCTTTCACAACTAAGGCCCACCGTGGATCGCTTTTTCGATGAGGTGATGGTGATGGCCGAGGACAGCGCGGTGAAGAACAACCGAATCGCTCTGCTTCATCACATGAATGAGCTCTTCCTTGGAGTAGCAGATATCTCATTGCTGCAATCATCAGATACCTAAGTGACGGACACCCCCGATAGCTATCAGCAGATGCTGGCCGCCGTGCAGCGGTTCCATGATAAGCACAAGCTACGCGAGCAGGGCGGCGAGGATATGCCGTATCGCGTCGCGCTGATGGCGGAGGAGTTAGGCGAGATAAGCGCCTGCGTTACTAAAGGTCGGCCTCAAGATGAACTTGCCGAAGAATGTGCGGATCTGATGATTCTTCTGATCGGCACCGCTATCGCGGGTGATTTTGCTCTGGAGGAGGCCTTCTGGAAAAAAATGCAAAAACTGGAGAACCGTACTAGCCGTATCGTGGCCGGCCGGGTGCGCGTCTCAGAATTCAAGGCTGATTAATTGAAATCCGGCCTCGTGATCCTTGACCGCGATGGGGTCATCAACTTTGATTCAGATGATTACATCAAGACACCCGCAGAATGGATACCCATCCCGGGATCTCTGGAGGCGGTTGCC
>JAYNKS010000243.1:0-2623 GCA_038111345.1 Gammaproteobacteria bacterium
AGATCGTAGTCATAGTCGCTGGCTGAAAACATAGCAATCCGTTGGAATTCTTGCCCGGGAGAACGAAGAATCAGTAAAAAGCGGGCCGGATTTTATCGGGTTTTGTCCGACCACCGCTATTCCGCATAGTCACTTCGCATAGTTACGCGGAAGGATCCAACACAAACCCTTCCCCTGCCAGCACGACGCAGTTTTCCGCCTGAACGTTAGAAACATGTCAGAAACGGTTCAAAAGATCCTTTGGCTCTTCGGTAGTTGTCAGGCGATATACATGCCGCTAGTAAAACCCACCGCCCAACGCGAGGCCCGCAGGGTGCCGAAGAGTAAAGACGCCTGACTTTCCTGCGGACGCCGAGCCAAAAGGGTATTGCCGATACGCCTGTGCCGCCTAATTAATCCGCCTTTGGATGCTCCGAATGTCGACACAGCCAAGCCCAGGGTGAAAAGCCCGATCCAGTCAGCAGTGAATGTACCCAGGGGACTTCAGCAAATCCGGTTGACAGCCGTTCAGTTGGTGGGCATACTGTTTGTATTACAAACTAGTTTGCTGAATAGGTTCAGCCATGGCATCTGAAGAACTTGATATTCGAAAGGCAATTGCGGACGTTGAACTGATTCGGCGGGTCCTGAATCAGGCGAAGAATGAGCCGGTCGAAGCACCTCACGTTGATCTGCTGGGCGTCACGGTAACCGCGAATCTGGTGATTCAGACCGTGGCGGTCGCGCTGGCGGGCGCACTCCTGCTGACCGAAGCACTCGGACAGCGGTACCTATCGCGACTGCTCGAACTTGGCGCCGCCGCGCCGGACTTGAGGCTTTTGGGTATTGCCCTCATCGCCGGGCTTCTTGTTGGGCTGGTCATTCTTTTGTATCTCGTTATCTGGCGAGCCGCTCGCAACAGTGGGGAGGATTTCAATCAATATCTCGTGCGCAACTTCCGCTATGCGCGGCTGCTTTCTTATCTTTCAGATCTCTTTATTAAATTTGTCGCCGTGAGTCTTTTGATCCTCGGCGGGCATACGGCTTGGATCGGGCCACTTCTTCTTGTATTCACCGGGGACTACCTGATTCAGGGCCGCTTGTTTACCCTGTCTACGCGTGTCGCGATTGGCCTTGGCGCGTTTTGCATCGTTGCGGGATTGGTTCAGTTTTTCATGGGGATGGTTAGCCTGCTTCCCGCCCTAGTGTTCTTCACGGCCATTGGGGCGGCCTCCATGGGGAGGCTGATCCGGATCAGAAAGGCAACTGATTAGCGTGTTTCGACTGAAGCAGCATGACCACGAACGATCTCCTCGAGGTTCATCCGGCGCTTTTCGACCGGGTTCGCCTGGCCATCATGGCCCATTTATCGGTGACCAAAAAACCTGTGGATTTCAATACGCTTCTCGCCGAACTTGAACTGACGCGAGGCAATCTGTCTACGCATATGAAGCGACTGGAAGAAGATGGGCTGGTGCGTATCGACAAGACCTTTGTAGATCGAAAAACGAGAACGACGTACGCCTGTACGGCTCGAGGGAAAAAAGAAATCAGTCAATATTTGACTGTTATCGAGGCAGTACTTAGGTCCTCTCTATGAACAACATAAAAACCTCAGATACCTCAGGGGTGGGTTAGCGGTGTACGGTGGCATCGATAAGGCGGGGGCAACCCCTGAGGCACTCCTCCAGTGCCTCCGCCTAACCACCGGATGAACGGGAAAGTCTTAAGCGGTGTGCGGCGGCATCGTTACGATGGAAGACCTTTTCTTAAATCTCCTCTCCTCACCTTCCATCGAACCGCCGCTTCTTTTAGAACAGCCCCGGGGGTCACCCCGGGGCGTTTTTGCATCGTAGCCTCTAACTGGGTGGCTTATACGCGTCAAACACAGCCTTGGCTTTCTTCATGCCCTCGACCGCGGTTGGCATATCCAGAAGACGCGTCGTTTTCCCACCGACGATAGCCCCTGCTGCGGACACCGCCAGCGCGACCCCTGCCATGGACGCATCGTCTGGCATATCCGCAATAACAACCAGGTCATCCCCGCCAAACGCCATCCAGGCACCCACCATCGTTCCACCGTTTGCCTCGATCGCCGCCTTGGCCGCACCCGTGCGATCCTGTGGGTTGTTGACCAAAGTCTTTATCGCCTCCGGCGAATAAGAGGCTTGATACATGTAATGTGGCATTGTTCTCTCCTTTGATCTGATTGAGTCATGAGCCTAACAAAGAGCCCGAACCGATATTAACCTCCCCACTCAACCGCGTGGTTTCCGACCTGATATCAGTGTTATCGACTATCTCTAGCTACCCAAAACCGGTAATCTATCTGCAGCCCCACCCCCTCGAGATTTACTTCCTTGTCTCATCCAGCACTTCAGCAGGAGGTTGACTTCATCATCGTGGGTGCAGGCTCGGCGGGATGCGTTCTTGCCAACCACTTAAGCGCTAATGGTCGATATCAGGTTGCCCTGATAGAAGCTGGCCCATCAGATGACCGGTTCTGGATAAAGACGCCTATCGGATACGGCATTACCTACACCGACCCCTCCATTAACTGGTGCTACACCGCCGAAAGTGCGCCCGCGTTGGGCGGTCGCGAGGAGTTCTGGCCGAGAGGCAAGGTGATCGGCGGCTCCAGTTC
>JAYNKS010000244.1:0-1389 GCA_038111345.1 Gammaproteobacteria bacterium
AAAGAAAACTGACTCAGCCCCATCGCTATCCCGGTTTTATTCTCAGCTTTAACCCGTGTCGCCCAACCAGTGAGGGATCAATTCATATCACCTCCAACGATCCCGCTCAGGTGCCGAGGATTGTTACGAATTACCTTTCAACCCAAAATGATCTCGATGAAGTGATCGTCATGGCGCGATTGATTGGCAGAATGCAGGAGACCCAAGCTATTGAGGCGATTCTGTCCGCTCCACCTGATCTCAACCTGTCAACCATGACAGATGAGGAACTGCTGTTGGATTTTCGTGAACGGTCGGGGACGGTTTACCATCCATGCGGAACGTGCCGCATGGGCTCCAACCCAGCGGCCTCAGTGGTCGACCCACATTTACGGGTTCACGGGCTAGAGGGGCTTCGCGTCGTAGACGCCTCGGTGTTTCCGAACATCACCTCAGCAAATACCAACGCCCCCACAATTATGGTCGCCCATGAGGCAGCGAGAAGAATTCTGGCCACCTGAGCACTACTGAGGCATCGTTTAAAGCGGGTAATTAAACCACCTTGACGGTCAGGCGGCCTAAATTGGCGATAGACCCAACCATTACATCGCCTCGGTTAATCGCTCCGACTCCGGCCGGCGTGCCTGACATGATCAGGTCACCGGCGGCTATATCGTAAAAACGTGACAGATAAGAGATCATTTCCGGCACTTTCCACACCATTTGGTTGAGATCACCGTCCTGACGGATCTGGCCGTTAACCTCGAGTGAAATCCGGCCGTGATCCAGATGACCCACATCAACCACCGAAACGAGTTCGCTCATGGGCGCGGATCGTTCAAACGCCTTTCCGATTTCCCAGGGACGGCCGGTTTTCTTCGCCTGTCCCTGTAAGTCGCGGCGCGTCATATCAAGACCAATGCCATAACCAAAAACATGATTCAGGGCATCCGTCTCAGCAATATCGGCTCCGCCCGATTTAAGGGCTACGACCATTTCGATTTCGAAATGCACATCCGATGACTGCTCGGGGTAAGGAAACTCACCGCTGATATCAACGTTTTGCGAATTTTTTTGAAAGAAAAAAGGCGGCTCCTTATTGGGATCTCCGCCCATCTCGATGGCGTGATCGGCGTAGTTTCTGCCAATGCAGTAAATGCGTCGCACCGGAAATAAGCCGTCACTCTCCCGCACCGGCAACGTCACCTGACTCGCGGGTTCTAATACATATCGGGTCATCTGCAATCCTTTGATACTGAGCCCCACAACGATCAGATGTATTTTACCTGCTCGAAGTCGTAGGGTCAGTCTTATGGATAGATCTGGCCTTGCACCATCGGCTCGGTTTTAAGGTTGAGAAATTTGCGAATCCTATAGTTACGCGTAGCCTGTCGATTCCGGGGCGATCGG
>JAYNKS010000244.1:1399-2614 GCA_038111345.1 Gammaproteobacteria bacterium
ATATCCCATGAGCGAACCAACAAAAATCCACAAGGTTGCAGTCATTGCAGGGGACGGCATTGGAAAAGAGGTTATGCCCGGCGGTGTGCAGGCCGTTAACGCCGCAGCGGACCGCTTTGGCATTGGTCTGGATCTCGCGCACTACGATTGGTCATGTGATCAATATGATGTGATCGGTAAGTGGATGCCGGAGGACTGGAAAGCGCAGTTGGCTGACAAGGAGTGCCTATTCTTTGGAGCCGTGGGCTGGCCCGCACGCGTTCTCGATCACATCTCGCTCTGGGACTCACTGATCAAATTCAGACGAGAGTTCGATCAGTATGTAAATCTTCGCCCAGTCCGGCTGATGCCCGGTGTGCGCTCACCCCTCGCCGGGCGAGAGCCTGGCGACATCGACTATTTTGTCGTTCGTGAAAACACAGAGGGCGAGTACTCCTCTCTTGGTGGGCGCCTATTCGAGGGCACCGATCGTGAGATGGCGCAGCAGATCTCAACCTTTACCCGACATGGCACCGACCGGATCATGCGGTTTGCGTTCGATCTCGCCATGAAACGAAAGAAAAATCTCGTCTCCGCAACGAAGTCAAACGGGATCTCCATTACGATGCCCTATTGGGACGAGCGTTTTGCTGCGGTCGGTAAGGACTACCCTGAGGTGAAGCGCTCCCAGTACCACATTGATGGCCTTACCATACAAGCGGTTCTGGATCCCGGTCGCTTTGACGTTATTGTTGCCTCGAATCTTTTTGGAGACATCCTCTCCGATCTTGGGCCTGCCACCACCGGAACCATTGGCATCGCACCCTCCGCTAACTTGAACCCGGAGCGCCGGTTCCCTTCCCTCTTTGAACCGGTTCACGGGTCAGCGCCCGATATTTTCGGCAAAGGCATCGCCAATCCCATTGGCCAAATCTGGTCCGGCGCCATGATGCTCGACTTTCTTGGCAACGGTGATGAGACCTATCGAGCGGCCCACGATGTGATCATGGCAGCCATCGAGGATGTTTTGAAGAACGGTCCCCACACCCCAGACCTTGGAGGTCAAGCCAGTACCTCCGAGGTAGCAGATGCCATTTCCTCAAGGATCCACGCGAGTCCGGTTTAAGATCCGACGCCCAACTGGGCAATCCAATCCAATCACACTAGAATCTGGAATCCCTTGCCGGGGTGGCGAAACTGGTAGACGCGCCAGACTCAAAATCTGGTGGTGGCAAC
>JAYNKS010000245.1:0-2613 GCA_038111345.1 Gammaproteobacteria bacterium
AAAACAAAGCGCATGATTGAGGAAAATGACTGGCGGGTGGGGCGCAGTAGATGGACTCGGTCAAAACGGTGGTACAACAAGATTCCTGAGTAGTATCAACAGATTTAAGAGAGCAGGACTCGTTAAGCGGCGCGCTCTCACACATTACAGGAGGGTGACAGATGGGTATTCTTGAGTGGCTGGCTCTTGGGTTTGCTGCGGCCGTGGGGAGTATTACTTTTATAACCGAACCCACCGATATCTCAATCGACGAGATATACGTCGCGGGCGACTACGAAGAGCTTGGCCTGACCGAGGAAACCGTCCTCGGACTACTCAATCAAAAGGTCATTGAAATTCAAGCAGAAGCTGGCATTAGCCCGCTCGACAGAACGGCCCTGCGCTTGAATTACGCAGACTCCGCACTTGCCAATTTTGCCGACGACCTTGGCATTATGGAGCATATCGATAACCTCCACTCATTGATGGACATGGTTGCCTATCGGATGACGATAGCGATCTACAGTTCGGAAGAAAAAGAGAACGAATATCGCGATGTGATTGAGGAGCTAACGGCTGATATTCATTTGCTGGAGACCCGCTCGGGCCGGTTGATCAGATCTGTCAGGATGAAGGGGCCCGGCGAGCTTTTGCCGATGCTCGATATGGTCGGCGAGCAGATTATTGAATTGGCGGCGCCGGCGGCTCATGCACTGCGACTGTTTGCTAAGGAGCTCCCAGATAGCCATCGCGAGATGCTCATTCTGAACGAGCCTGTGCCCGCAGGAACGTTCGCTGGCACGCAAGGCTTCATAGAAGAGTGGCTTGTGAAACATGGAACCGGCTCTTTCGAGCGGCAAGAGACCCGTCAAAGCCATTCGTATCTTCATCGCCAGATGGTGACTCGTTCTCACATGTGGAATATCTTGGGTTTGACTCATATGGCAGAGGGTCAATTAGATCTGGCGGGCAAAAGCTTTATGAAGGCAATCCACGTGGATGAGGAACACGCCGCGGGTTACGTCAATATGGGCGCTGTCCTCGGGCTTCAAGGAAACTATGAGGCATCGCTGAGTTATCTCAGAAAGGCTCTATCAATTAACGAAGAGTTGGCGGTCACGTATCTCTACGCCGGGGCCGTCCTCTGGAAGCAGGGTAAGCCAGACCACGCCCTTCGAGTGCTTGATAAGCTTGAAGCAATGCCAAAGGGTACGGGAATCAGCGATCTTTATAAGCTAAAGGCATTGATCTTCGAGGACCTGGGTCGGCCTCAAGAAGAGCTTGATCAAATGCTCAGAAAAAAAGAGCTCGCCAAGCTGAAGAATCCCTATCAGTTTGGACAATTAGCCCGATAACTGGGCATGCCGGTAGAGGCGGCGACTCGATTTGCGACGCGGAAACCCTTGGCATTCGCCGTCGGGGTGGGCGGATCGGTCACTTTATTCGAAAAAGAGCTGCTGATCGTCCGAAATGGCTGGGTAAACCACTTGTTGCGCTGGGTATCAGGCGCCACGCCCCGGATAGAGCGTACGATTCCACTACGCCATATCTCGGGGGTCGCAATCGTAAAGCCTCTGTTGTTGAACGAATACTTTCTGATTGCCTACCCGGGCGCGCCGCCGGCAACAGGCTATCAACTCCATGATGCCATCTCAGAAAATGCAGTCATGATGAATTTCTTTGATAACCGCGCGTTTTACCGGCTAAAGGACGAGCTTGACACGCTACTGGATTACAAGTGACGCCGTGGTTGATACGCTAACCCGTCCTCGACTGAGCGGCTCTGTCGTCTATGCTCCTTAGCCTGATCTTGATTGTTGTGTCGCTTATTGCGGTCTCGACAAGCGCTCGGTTGATCGTCCTTGGGTTAGCGCGCGAAGAATTCGCCCAGATGCCCGTGTTCTGGCGCTTGAGCACCCTTACGGGCATCACGGTGGGAGTAATCGCTATTATTGCAACGATTGCCCCGGAGGATCGCAGTCTCAGCGCTATATTCGACGCCGACAGTTATTGGGCGATTGATCTTCAGGAGTGGATCGTTCGAGTCCTGAATCCTTTTGCTTTCAGCCTGGAGTCGGGCGCTCAAAAACTGAATCAGAGCCCCTCGGGATCGGGGCTGGCGCTCGGGGTGCTGCCTCTATTGGTGGCGGGTTATGTCTTTGCGAGCCTTCGGCTAGTTGCTTCGACAAATCGGCGAGTACGTGTATTGGTGTCAGGTGTCGTCTGGGCTTTTGTCACGGCCTGGTTAGTCAATGGTCTGGCCTCACTGGCGCTATGGGGCGTGCATCACCTTAATTTCTGGATCTTTTTTGCGGCTATAGTTTTTCTTCGGTGGCCGTTTGTTCGTCTGAGTTTCTTCCGTCCCGGCGCGAGTACCTCAGAGGGTGCGCCAAAGCCGAGGTGAGTGGCGTAGCGTTTTTTTAACTAAGCGGCTCCAACCGCTAATATGAAAAAAAGGAGTCTTTTTGATGGGTAAATCAAATAAGCAGAAGCACGTGCTGAGTGGTCTCGCGGCACTTATCCTCGCTGGTATTGTGAGTTCTGCATCGGTTTTCGCGAGCTCCACGATGGAGCATGCTTCGTCAGAGCATGATCACTCAAGTCATGACCATGGCGATGATCATTCCGGGCATT
>JAYNKS010000246.1:0-2608 GCA_038111345.1 Gammaproteobacteria bacterium
CAAGCGTGTTCGCGAGCGAGAGGCCATCGCGCGTATAGCGAATAAAGACGAACCCACCCCAGGATGCGATGGGAACTTCAGCAAGGCTACAGTCCTTAAGATCAAAACCTGTAACCTCGTCCATGCCGGACGCCCGCGAGAGCCTGCCGTCCGTTTCATATACCCAGCTGTGATAGGGGCAGACAATGCGCTTCACGGATCCTGTTCCGCTCAATAACCGCGTGCCGCGGTGGCGGCAGGCATTACGAAAAGCTTTGAGCTCTCCCGAGTCGGTTCGAATAAGAATCACCGAGCCCTGAAGGCTATCGTATGCCAGGTACTGTCCGACCGCCGAGAGCTCATCCTCCCGACCGACAAAATGCCAGCATCGGTCAAAGATCCGCTCCTGCTCACGGTTGAAGAAGTTGGGATCTGTGTAACATCGCGCGGGAAGGGTATGCGCTTCACGCAGCGGTTTTTGGACGCTCCGGTAGTTTGCAGGGTCGAATAAAGACAGGTCTGACATGACTAATTCTTAAAACTTGGAAAACGTCCAAGCCGGGAAAGTGTATCCGCTTTTAACGGCATAGATATGCTCGCCGCTTGGCAGTGGAATGTCTAAAATAATGCGACAAGACCGTGTGGCGCGAACTCACAATCCAACGAAGATTTATCCGCATGCTGAACGACGCGCAAATCTCAAGCTTTAAAGAAAACGGCTACTTATTTCTGCCTGATGCGTTACGTACGGATCAGTTGCACAGACTCTGCGCGCAGTTTGAGGGGTGGATAGAGGAGAGTCGAGCGCATACGACGCCTTACGGCGAGACGATGGATGGCCGACCCCGCTTTGATCTTGAACCCGGCCACAGCGCGGAGCAGCCGGCCTTGCGGCGCATAGCCTCACCGGTAGAGATATCCGATGTGTATCTCGAGGTGATGCGCGATAACCGGGCATTGGATGCGGTGGCGGATATTTTTGGCCCGAATATCAAGTTCGAGAACGCGAAAATCAATTCCAAACAGCCGGGTGCGGCCACTGAGGTCAAGTTTCATCAAGATTTTCTTTTTGAGGCCCATACCAATGACGACATGATCACAGTGTTATTTTTTCTGGATGACGTCACGCCAGAAAACGGACCGCTGCAGGTTGTGCCCGGCACCCACACCGGCCCCTTATATGAGCATTGGCATGCCGGCGTATTTACAGGCGCAGTCAGCGATGAGGTGGCGGCGGCCTTCTCTCCGAAAGCGATCCCATGTTTTGGGCCGGCCGGGTCGGCGTGCTTGATGCATACGCGACTGCTGCACGGGTCTGGCCCGAATTTGTCCGATGGCCCTCGAACGTTGTTTATTTGTGAGTATCTTGCCGAGGACAGTTATCCGCTGCACAGCAACCATATCCCGAGCAGGTATCAGTATGAAGTGGTGCGTGGGCAGGCCACTGGACGGGTGCGATGCAGTAGCTACGAGATGGCCTTCCCCGAAATGCCGACCGGAGCCTCGTTTTTTGATCAACAGGCAAAAGCGTCTTAGGCAATGAAGACAACATTTGAATGCGTGGATGGACATACCGCAGGCATGCCCGTGCGAATGATCGTCAGCGGCGCGCCAGTTCTTGAGGGCGCGAATCAGAGCGAGCGCCGCCAGCACTTTATGCGCGAATTCGATTGGATGCGCCGGGCTCTAATGTTCGAGCCGCGTGGCCATTCAGCGATGTCCGGTACCTTTATTTATCCCCCGTCTTCAGATGAGTTTGATTTGGGCATTATCTTCATAGAGACCTCTGGCTGTCTGCCCATGTGCGGGCATGCGTCAATTGGAACGACCACGTTTGCGCTTGAGCGAGGCCTAGTGACACCCAAGACAGAAGGCATTTTGCGTCTGGAGACACCGGCGGGTCGTGTGAATGTCGAATACCAAAAAGAGGGTGATAGGGTCACCAGCGTCAAACTCGTCAATATCCCGTCCTTTCTGTATGCCGAGGGCGTAGAAATTGAATCGCCAGAGCTGGGGACGCTCAAGGTGGATATCGCATACGGCGGCAATTTTTATCCCATCATCGAGCGGCAGGATAATTTCAACGATCTTTCAGACTTTGATGCGCCGACCTTGATTCGGATCGGCATTTCGCTTCGCGAGAAAATCGAGGCTACGCAAGAGATCGCCCATCCGTTGGATCCCAGTATCCGGGGTCTACGCCACTGCATGTGGACGGGTAAGCCGATCAGTGCAAGCAGTGATGGACGAGCCTGCGTGATTGCTGGAGAAATGATCGACCGCTCCCCCTGTGGGACAGGCACATCGGCGCGTCTCGCACAGCGGGCGGCGAAAGGGTTGTTGAACAAGGGCGAGTCGTTCGTCCACGAGAGTTTTATCGGCAGCACATTCACGGGCACGATTGAGGGCGAGACATCGGTGGGCGAGTTTCCTGCAATCGTGCCAGGCGTGCGAGGCGCGGCCCACATTACCGGCTTCAACACGATTTTTGTCGACAGCAAGGATCCCTTTCCAGAGGGTTTTTCTCTTTAGGCCATCGCTCGGACGGTGGCCGCCTGGTTGCGCGCACCCTCAAGCATGAAGGTCAGGTCGTTCCCGGCGAGAATGAAACGGCTGCCCAGATCGATAT
>JAYNKS010000247.1:0-2592 GCA_038111345.1 Gammaproteobacteria bacterium
GCGCGGGACTCAATTACGTCTGTTACGGGCTGGCGGCTCGTGAAGTGGAAAGAGTGGATTCGGGATACCGCTCCATGATGAGTGTTCAATCGAGTCTCGTGATGTATCCGATTCATGCTTATGGTTCTGAGGCGCAACGCGAAAAATATCTCCCCACATTGGCGTCGGGTGAGGCAATCGGATGTTTTGGGCTCACCGAGCCAGATCATGGTTCGGATCCTGGGGGGATGAAGACTCGCGCGAAGTCTGTCGACGGCGGTTACCGGTTAAGTGGGGCGAAAATGTGGATTACGAACTCCCCGATTGCAGATGTCTTTGTTGTATGGGCAAAAGACGATGAAGGCGTCATTCGTGGATTTATTCTTGAGCGCGAAATGCCGGGACTCAGCACGCCGAAAATCGAGGGCAAGTTCGCCCTGCGCGCTTCGGCCACTGGCGAAATCGTTATGGATGATGTCTTCGTGCCGGCCGACAACCTATTGCCGGGCGTTGCGGGTCTTAAAGGACCCTTTGGCTGCCTCAATAGGGCGCGATACGGCATCTCCTGGGGTGTGATGGGTGCCGCCGACTTTTGCTGGCACGCGGCTCGTCAATACACGCTCGAGCGCATTCAGTTCGGGCGACCGCTTGCCGCCAATCAACTTATCCAGAAAAAACTGGCAGACATGCAGACGGAAATTACGCTTGGTACTCATGCGAGCCTGCGCCTGGGGCGGTTATTTGATGAGGGTAGGGCATCGCCGGAAGCGATCTCCATGCTGAAGCGCAACAACTGCGGCAAGGCGCTTGATATTGCGAGAACCGCCCGCGACATGCATGGGGGCAACGGCGTGTCGGACGAGTACCACGTGGTTCGCCACATGATGAATCTTGAAGCGGTCAATACCTACGAAGGCACGCACGACGTACACGCGCTGATCCTGGGTCGGGCGCAAACCGGAATTCAGGCTTTCATGGGCTAGCCGATGGGTGCGCTATCGCACATCCGGGTGCTCGATCTCAGTCGCGTGCTGGCGGGACCGTGGTGTACCCAGATGCTGGCGGATCTGGGTGCCGATGTGATCAAGATCGAGCGGCCGGGTGTGGGGGATGACACGCGGCAGTGGGGCCCTCCATTTATCCCAGCGGCCGGATCCGAAGGTCTCGGTGAGTCCACTTACTTTCTGGGCGCGAATCGCGGGAAACGATCGGTGACCATTAATCTGGCAGAGCCAAAGGGTCAGGCGCTGGTGCGTGAGATGGTGGCCCGAAGTGATGTGGTGGTTGAGAATTTCAAAGCGGGCGCGCTCGCCCGATACGGCCTGGACTATCTGTCTCTCAAGGCGCTGAACCCGCGTCTGGTTTATTGTTCTATTACTGGCTTCGGTCAGAACGGGCCTTACGCCGATCGTGCCGGATATGACTTCATGATCCAGGGCATGGGGGGTTTAATGAGTATCACCGGAGAGGCTGAGGGGACCGAGGGTTCTGGCCCACAAAAAGTCGGTGTGGCCATGGCCGACATCGTGACAGGGCTTTACTGTGCGTCAGCGATTCAAGCCGCACTGATTCATCGAGACCGATCCGGCGAGGGCCAGTACATTGATATGGCGTTACTCGATTGCCAGGTAGCGGTTCTTGCCAATCAGGCCATGATGTATCTGGCAGCCGGGGAAGTGCCCAATCGAATGGGCAACGCGCATCCGAACATTGTGCCCTATCAGGTGTTCGCCACCCGCGACGCCCATCTGATTCTTGCTGTCGGGAACGACGGACAGTTCAAGCGACTGTGTGATCTCCTCGGCCGCCCAGAGCTGGCTGAGGATGAACGTTTTGCAACCAATCGCGCTCGCGTGGCCCACCGTTCAGAGATCATCAATATCCTTGCGAAGATCATTCGGCAGAAGTCGACCGATGAGTGGGTGCCTTTGATTGAGTCGCAGGGCATCCCCTGCGGGCGAATCAATCGCATCGATCAGGCGTTAAACGATGCTCAGGTGAAACATCGGAACATGCGCACCAAGGTCATCCATCAGGGACTGGGTTCGATCGATATTCTGGCGAGCCCTATAAACATGAGCGAAACGCCAACACGGGTCGACCGGGCTCCGCCGATGCTGGGCGAGCATACCGAAGAAGTTCTCGAGGAGCTTCTTGAGTGTTCGGCAGACGATATTTCCGCGCTTCGAGAGTTGGGCGTTATCTAACCCGAAACTGGCCTAACCCCGGGCGTCTATCAGTCGAAACTCAATGGGGATGGTGGTGACGGTTGCGGTCGGCTGGCCGTCCCGGTAAGCCGGCGTGAACTGCCACTGTTGAACCGATTGGATCGCTGCTTCGTCCAGTATTTTTGATCCGCTGGGTCTAAGGATTGCGATGTGCGCGACCCGCCCCAGTTCAGAAATACTGACGTGCAGTGAAACATTACCCTCAAGCCCCTGCTTGATGGCGAGTCGGGGGTAGGTCGGTTTGGGATTGCCCGCCACCGGCATAGGCTGACTATCAGAGAGGGCGTTCCCCGTTGAAGGTTGGACTTCACTCGTGGCCGGCGCATCTTGCGCCTGCGGGAGGGCAGCCGTCTTCGTCTCCAACTGAAGCAATTCATGCTTTAGT
>JAYNKS010000248.1:0-2573 GCA_038111345.1 Gammaproteobacteria bacterium
CGCTAAACAAGCTCGTGGTTCGTTGCATCGACAAAGTAGAGCGTGGGGAGTCTCGTGGCGAAAACTTGCACGGAAGCTCCTAAGCGTAGCCTCGCTGCGACTTCTTCGCGCCGCTCCCAGACCGTAGACCACGGCGTTAAAGACTACTTATTGCAAAGGGTATCAAATCCCGGGATGGCCTCGAGCGAGTGATCCTCAAGAGCGTTAATGATAATGGACACTCTCTTCGAGGCATTTTTATCGAGGGTCGCTTGTAAGGTGACCCCGGGTTGGGATTGAGTGCCTACCACCAGGTCAAATGGAAGTGACTCGAATCCGGCGCGAAACCATGACGGGTGAAGGTCACGATACTCCTGCGCGAACTCGCTGAGTTCCTGATAATAGAGTCGTAAAGCAGCTTCACTCCCCGGTGTGGTTTTATCGCCCATCCCCTGTTCCCAGTAGTGCTCCATTCCGTGAGTCAGCGCATTACACGCGTAAGTATCCAGGGTAATTATGAAGTTCCCATCTGCGTCTGGCCCCGTAACGCGTGAGGCTTCAGCATTGTTACACGACGCATGCGAAGCGCGATCCGAGAGCCAGTGCATAAAGATCCCCAGCCTTGCAATGAGCTCCGGTACAGGTTCACCGTTTTCTAGACGCGCAAAGGGGCTTCGCGCAAGGTAGTCTCCAAAGTTACTGCCTTCGGCGACAATGACATTCTTTGGTGTAAGCGGTAGGGTGCCTGGGGCGCAAGAATTATTGCACCAGCAGGACGGTTCGCAATCAAAGTGGAGGATCTGAGGGCCTAGTTTGGTGACGCCGCCCGAAAGGGGAATGGGCCCGCTTACTAGCATTGATACATCCGATGTCAGTTCGCCTCCGGAAGCGCACTTTCCACCAGAAAAGGGATTACCTTTCTCTTCAGATTGTTTGAATCCCCCATGGCACAACTGATCAGAGCGTCCGAACGCCCACTGTTTTCCCTCGGTTAGGGTTCCCTCCTCTTTCGCTTGCCAATTTGGGCTTAGTGCGTTGGTCGTTTCGGTGTGCTTACCGAAAGGAACGCCGAGATGCCTTATGGATCCGCCGGAGACCGTGCTCGTACGCAACAAGCCTCGTAATGGCGGCGTCCAGTAACGCAGGGGGAGGTCATTTCCGCAACTGTCGAGAGCTCTGTACTGGGTAAAGTCGATCGCTTGAGAGAATGCGGCGATGAAGTAGGCCATCTCGCCTGTGAAGCCGACTGCCTGTGCGGTGAAATAAACCGCCTCAAAATGAATAATACCTCGACACAGGGATGTTTCACCAAAGGTATCTGTACTCCTCTTGAGAACTTTATAGATGCACCGAGGAAAGTACTTCCCGTATCCACATTCTGGAACAGACTGAATGGACGCTTCTAGATAGAAATTTTCAAGTGTTCCTTCTGGTGTGATGCAAATATCTTCAACAAACGCAAAACTGGGTCTGCTGGCGATAAGGGCCAGACACACTGCGAGACCAAGAAAGCAACGCCTCCAGAGCGTGCTGCTCATAATGTCTTTGGTGACCCGGTGTTGCTTACCAAGACTTTTTGTCTATCAGCACACGACTTCAAAGGCGGTCTCAAGTTCTGCATCATCGTCGACACGAATCAAAAGCCGCCAGTTACCGATGAAATCCTCCATGCCCATCGATGGGTTGAAAAACCCAAACAACGTGGAGCCTTTGGGCGGATGCAACTTAAGCCAGATGGTGATCCGCGTCGTGCCGCCACCGCTGAACGGATAATCGATGTGCTCCCGGGTTTTACCGGTGGGATCGATCCAATCCGCGGTCAGCGTGTGCTCGCCCGCGTCTAGATCGAGGACATCAATGGCAGCGTAGATCTTGTCGTTGCACCCAAAACGATTTTCCTCTTGGTCTGATGTGACCTGAGCAGAGCCTGTGAGAGAAGCAGAAATAGTGGGCGCGGCGTGTGCACCAGCACTGGCAAGGAACACGCTGATAAGCAGTGCGGCTTGAAATCCGCGTCGGCGATGGCTAAGGCTCGAGCTCTTCATTTAGCCTGCTAGGCGGCTGCCCTAAAGGTCACTGCTGTGTCACGGACGGCCTCGTCA
Organism: Gammaproteobacteria bacterium; assembly: GCA_038111345.1. GTDB lineage: Bacteria > Pseudomonadota > Gammaproteobacteria > Arenicellales > UBA868 > UBA868. Next base: position 2,082 of record JAYNKS010000248.1, read on the forward strand.
AGCGAATCAAACAGTTCGTTGATTTGCGCTTCTGTGATGATCAGCGGTGGGCAGATACCGATAACATCACCCGGTAGCGCTCGCACGATGAGTCCAAGGGCAAGCGCTCTCGCAACGAGTTGGGCGCCGACTTTCATATCGGCTGGGTATTGCTCCTTGGTGCTTTTGTCAGCGACTAACTCCAATGCCCCGATCAGCCCGACGCCGCGGGCCTCGCCGACGATGGGACTGTCGCCTAGAGCGGCCAGCCGACGCTGAAATTGTGGCGCGATCTGTTGGACGTGCTCGACAATTTTTCTTTCCTCGTAAATTCTCAAGGTTTCAAGAGCGACGGCACACGAGACCGGATGTCCACCGTAGGTATAGCCCATGCCCAGAGCGCCGTGTTTCTTGCTTTGTTCCTTTAAAACGTCATAAACCTTATCCGAGATCATCAAGGCGGAAATCGGTAAGTATCCCGAAGAGAGTTGTTTCGCGCAGGTGACCATATCT
>JAYNKS010000249.1:0-2533 GCA_038111345.1 Gammaproteobacteria bacterium
GGCCCTGCTACAATCATCTGCGATTCGATTCTGCGAAACCGGCATCCCGCTGCTAACCCAATTTTTAAACCATGCTGACTGCTATCAAAGAGCGAGCCTCGGGCTGGATTGCCTGGGCGCTTGTCATTCTGATCTCCATTCCCTTCGCTCTGTGGGGCATAAACTCGTACTTTGAGGGAGCGTCCAAGGTATCGGTCGCCAGCGTCAATGGGACAGATCTGGAGGAGACCATGTATCAACAGGCACTCTCGGAGCAGCGCCGGGCTATGGTGCAGTTGATGGGTCGTAACGTGGATGCGGACTACTTTGCCAGCACGCCATTCAAGTTGCAGGTGCTGGAGACACTGATTGATGCCAATCTTCAAGCGGAATACCTCAGGGATCGTGGTTATCGACTGACGGATGCCCAGTTATCTGAAAGGATCGCGTCGTTTTCGGCGTTTCAGGTAGACGGCCAATTTGATCCGGTACGCTATGAACAGATGGTTAGAAATGCAGGACTCACGCTGGAGGCGTTCGAAAGCCAGCAGCGGCAGCAGGGCGCTGTGGATCAACTCCGCGCGGGTCTGAGCAATAGTTCGCTGGTGGTGCCATCGATGACCGAGCGCGCCGTCGCCTTACTCTTTCAGACGCGACAGGCCGCTTATGCAACGCTTGAGATGGATCCCTTTGATGCCATGGCAACGGTCTCAGATGAGGCCGTTCGGAAAGAGTTTGATGAGCACTCCGATCGATACATACAGCCTGAGCAGATTCAGGTGGACTTTATTCGTTTGGCGGTCGACGATCTGGCGGCGCAGGCTGAGGTGTCCGAGGCTGAACTTGTCGCCTTCTACGAGTCAAACATGGAGCGGTTCACTCAGCCGGGAAGTCGCTCGGCCAGACATATTTTGCTAACTGTGCCTGAAGACGCGAGCGATGACAGCATCGCTCAGGTAAAAGCCGAGGCGGACCAGCTTATCCAGCGCATTCGCTCGGGCGAAGATTTTGCAGACATCGCCCGAATTGCCTCGCAAGACCCAGGGTCGGCTGCACGAGGCGGTGATCTGGGGATTATCCGACCGGGCACTATGGCGCCCGCTTTCGAGGAGGCCGTGTTTGCCTTGGCGGAAGCCGAAATCAGTCCGCCGGTCCGCACTCGCTATGGATGGCATGTGATTCAGCTTACCGATCTTCGCGAAAGCACAACCAAACCCTTCGACGAGGTCCGCGGTGAGATTAAGGCTATGCTCCAGCGTGAATGGGCGGAAACTAAGTTTGTGACCATGGCCGAGGATTTCCAGAACCTGATCTTTGAACAGCCCGGATCGCTTCTGCCCGCAGCGGACTTTCTGGGATTGACGGTGTCGCGCAGCGACTGGTTCTCGCGTGATCAGGGTGACGGCGTGGCGGCCGAGGCCATGGTGCGGGAGGCGGCCTTCAATGATGAAGTGCGGGTAGATGGTATAAAAAGTGAGTAGCTGGAGATTGTCAATGTCACGCTAAACGAGGTCCATTTTGCGGTCGTTCAAGATGAGCGAAAGAAGACCTTTGAGGAGGTCCGTGCGGAGATTGCCGAGAATCTAAAGGCGCAGGCCGCCGCCGAGTTGCAGGAGCGTGCGGCCCAGGAAATGGTGGATCAAGTGCGTAAGGGAGCGGGGTGGGAGGATGTCCTCGCCACCCAGAGCATCATGTCGAGGGATCTGCCGGAGGATCTCGAGAGCATTACGGATCCGACGGAGCGAGCAGTCGCCGGCGTAATTTACTCAGCCGCTGCGCCGACAAACAACGCATCCGCCTTTGGTGCGTCGAGATTGGGATCGACTTATGTCATCTATCGACTTGATGCCGTGGTGCCAGGAGACCCAGCCGCAATAACAGAAGCCGAAGCGGACCAGGTCAAGACGCTTATCGAGGTCCGGGTCGGTGAAGAGCTTTATTCGGGCGTCAGCAGAGCGCTTCGCGCATCGGCCGATGTTCAGATTTTCGAGGAAAATCTCTAGCTTTCTTGAGACCGCCAGCGGCTAGCCGGCCGCGTCGTTAGCCACGTTTGGGCTGATTCCGACGGTATTGAACCCGCCGTCTACATAGGTAATCTCTCCGGTGATGCCGGACGCGAGGTCGGAACAGAGAAAGGCCGCGGTGTTGCCGACTTCCTCAATCGTGACGCCCCGGCCCAGTGGAGCGGTGACTTCGTAAAAATGAAGCATCTGTTTCAGCCCTTTGATACCGGATGCTGCGAGCGTTTTGATCGGTCCTGCCGAAACGCCATTAACACGAATACCCTCAGGACCAAGCGATTGCGCGAGATAGCGCACGTTCGCCTCGAGACTGGCTTTTGCCAGTCCCATTACGTTGTACCCGGGCATAGACCGTTCGGCCCCGATGTAGCTTAAGGTCAGCATTGCGCCTCCCGGGCTCATCATCGGCCGCACCGCTCGAGCGAGAGCAGCAAAACTGTAAGAACTTATTTCGTGGGCGGTCCGAAATCCTTCACGAGTGACGGCATCAAGATACATGCCCTCGAGCTCTTCACGAGGCGCGTAGGCAATGG
>JAYNKS010000250.1:0-2511 GCA_038111345.1 Gammaproteobacteria bacterium
AGGCCGCTCTATATCTATGCGCCAGGCCACTATCTGAAACAGTTTCATGCCAAATATGTAGATCCCGCCAAGCTTGAGGCCATGGTCGATGAGGCCGGCGTACGCAACTGGGCGGGCCTGCATACGCGCTATGGCCACCAGTACAAGTTTGACAATCCGGACCTGCCTACTCTTCAGCCCTGGGTATGCATTACCCCGGCTCCGTCCGAACGTTTTGTCTTCGAACGCAATCCATTCTTTCATCGGATGGACACGAGCGGACAACAATTACCCTACCTTGACCGGATTATCTTGAACATCGCGAGCGCCGGTCTGATTCCGGCAAAAGCCGGCGCCGGGGAATCCGGCCTTCAGGCTCGCTATCTACGACTCGACAACTATCCGTTCTTGATGGAGGGCGGCGAAAGAAATAACTTTATGGTCCGGCTCTGGGAGATGGGTATCGGCTCTCAGATGGCTATTTATCCAAACCTTAACGCCAACGATCCGATATGGCGTGATTTGATGCGTGACGTCCGATTTCGGCGAGCGCTATCGCTTGCGATTGACCGCGAGGAAATCAATCAGGTGATCTACTTTGGCCTCGTCCGCTCAAGCGCAAACACGGTATTGCCAAAAAGCCCGCTCTATAAAGAAGCGTACGCCAATGCCTGGACCAATTTTGATCTGGATCAAGCGAACGGACTGCTTGATGACATCGGACTTACCGAACGCAACAAGCAAGGTCTTCGGCTGCTGCCCGACGGACGACCGATGGAGGTCGTTATCCACTCCGCCGGTGAGAGCACCGAACAGACTGATTTAATGGAACTCATCCACGACACCTGGCTAAAACTCGGCATCAAGATTTTCACCAAACCGTCGCAAAGGGAAATTTTTCGGGAGCGTCTTTATTCCGGAGAAGCCCTGATGTCGATCTGGACCGGTCTTGATAATGGATTACCCACTGCAGACAGTCCTCCCACCGAGCTCGCGCCGACCAATCAGACTCAGCCTCAGTGGCCGGTCTGGGGGCAGTTCTTCGAGACCGCAGGCCTCACGGGGAGCGCTCCTGACCTTCCGGCGGCGGCTCGCCTGGCAGAGTTGCTGCAGGCGTGGCGAGCCGCTGCTGACAAGAGCGCCCGTGAGCGAGTCTGGCACCAAATGCTGGCATTGCATGCCGAACAGCTCTTCAGTATCGGTACCGTAAACGCCGTGCCGCAACCCATCGTCATTCACTCCAGGCTGAGAAACGTTCCTGAGGAAGGGGTATATGCCTGGGCACCGGGAGCGTACTTTGGCATGTATCGACCGGATACGTTCTGGCTAGCCCCGTAGACACCATCACCCGTTATGTTGCACTACGTTATTCGTCGGCTGTTAACCATGATCCCCACGCTGATCGCAATCAGCGTGATTGTGTTTGTCATTATTCAATTACCGCCGGGCGATTACCTCGAGAGCCACATTGCAACTATGCAGGCGCAAGGCGAGAACATTGACCAGAAAAAGATCGCCTTCCTTCGCGAGCAATACGGTCTTGATCAGCCCATGTGGCAGCAGTACCTTAATTGGGCAAGCGGATTTGTTCGCGGTGACTTCGGATACTCGTTCGAGTACGACCTTCCAGTTAGCGATGTGATTGGGGATCGGATGTTTTTGACCATCCTGATCTCGGTGGTAACGATAATTTTTACTTGGCTCATAGCCTTTCCCATCGGCATCTACTCCGCCACACACCAATACAGTTGGGGTGACTACGGACTTACGTTCGTGGGCTTCATCGGCCTGGCGACTCCCAATTTTCTGCTTGCTTTAGTGATGCTGTATCTGGCGAACGTGTACTTTGGAACCTCCATTGGCGGCCTGATGGACCCAGAGTTCATTGATCAGCCCTGGAGCGGCGCCAAGCTCTTTTCCGTCCTCGAACATTTATGGATTCCCGTGGTCGTCATCGGGACCTCGGGTACCGCTGCGATGATTCGCCGACTGCGCGCCAATCTTCTGGACGAGCTCGAAAAACAGTACGTCACCACCGGTAAGGCCAAAGGGTTGCCACCCGGAAAACTTTTGCGCAAATACCCCCTTCGCATGGCGATGAACTTTTTCGTCGCCGATATCGGCAATCTGTTGCCGAGCATCATTTCGGGCGCTGAGGTTACGGCCGTTGTATTGTCTCTGCCGACCACCGGGCCGTTGCTGATTGCCTCCCTGCAGAGTCAGGATATGTATCTCGCCGGATCGTTCCTGATGTTCCTGGCCATTCTGACCGTGGTCGGGATGCTGGTCTCTGATCTCTTGCTGGCGGTGCTTGACCCCCGCATTCGACTGCAAGGGGCGCCCTCGCGATGAACACGAATCGCTCAGATCATTTCGTCTCGACGGAGCCCTTTGATCCGCTGTCTGTCGAAAAACTCTCCGCCAGCCAGGAAAGGTTATACCTTGCCTCGCAGTGGAGGTTGATGTGGTGGAAACTGCGTCGGCACAAGCTGGCGCTTTTCTCCGGGGCAATCCTGCTGTTTTTCTATCTCG
>JAYNKS010000251.1:0-2507 GCA_038111345.1 Gammaproteobacteria bacterium
ACTTCTCATCCGTGGTGTTAACAAACCCCAGATACTTCTGGCGGTTATCGTAAAAACGAAAGGGTCGCCGAGCTGAAGCCGTTCGCGGCGCTGGCTGAGAGGGCGACGGCCCGTGCCCAGAGGACGCGGGCGAAACAGTTACATGAGCGACATCTTCAAGTGTGGGATGAATAAAAGAGCGAATCCTGTTTATAGTCTTCAGCGTGATGCCTTTGCCCTCGCGAAGTCTTTGGCATAACTTTCCGTCATTGACGGCGCGTCTGCCGAAGGTGGTTTCAGCGAGATTGTTAACGAGACAGTACTGCTCAATATCGTTCAAAAGCGCATGGACATCACTCGTTAACGGTGGTTTTTCCCTGGAGGGCGCGATGGGTTCCATTCGACTTTTACCGTTAGATTGATCTTGGAGACTGCCGGGGACTAACGATAGTGAAAATACCTTTCGATGTAAAAAAAATTATTCGGAAAAAATCGCCAAAAAATGTAGAAAATATCCCACCAGGTATATTTTCGAGAATTTTTAGCCTTTTTTTTCACATTGCGAAGATTTGGAAGATATCGCCAGAAATGATGGGCCCGGGCCCACTTTTTCCCACCGTCGCCTAAAAAGCATGGGATCGCCCTTCATGGTGTCGGGGTTTATTAGGCTCGTGTCTGCCCGCCTCGGGGCTGCCGTTACGGTGCAGGCAGACGGTGATCTCATTGAGGGGTTCATGAGTCAGGTTAAAGTTCGAAATCTTGACCTTATCGCGGACTAAACTGAGGGCACGAGGGGTCTGACCGGGGCCTCGCTCGATGCATCGAAAAGCCGGCGGCGTTAAACAGTGAGCTAACGAAAAAAGAGAGTGGCCATGATTAATGAAATCGATGAAATTCGCCGGATCCTGGTGCAATCAAAGATCATTGCAGTGGTGGGGTTGTCGGCTAATTGGTGGCGGCCAAGCTTTTTCGCCGCAAAATATATGCAGGATCATGGGTATCGGATTATTCCGGTGAATCCCAACTACGAATCGGTTCTTGGCGAAACGTGCTACCCCACCCTTGAGGCCATCCCCTCGGATATCGCGATCGACATGGTTGACGTGTTTCAGCGTCCCGAGGCTACACTGCCTCTGGCCAAAAGCGCGGTGGGTATTGGGGCGAAAGTGTTCTGGCTCCAGTTGGGGGTCGTTAATGACGATGCAGCACGGATAGCGCACTCGGGTGGTCTGGATGTGGTCGCTGATCGTTGCGTGAAGATCGAGCACGGGCGACTCCTCGGAGGCTTGGGTTTATTCGGCGTGACGACAAACGTAATCTCAGCCAAACGCCCGAAGTGGCTTGTGTATTAAGGAGATAGTCATGGCCGATCGAGAGTTCGGATTCGAGACCCTTTGTCTGCATGCGGGGCAATTGCCTGATGCGGCTACCGCATCGCGGGCGACCCCGATTTATCAGACTACCTCTTATGTGTTCGACAGTACGGACCATGCGGCAAGTCTTTTTAATCTGCAGACGTTTGGCAATGTCTACTCGCGGATGATGAATCCCACCAATGCGATTCTTGAAGAACGCCTTGCGACACTTGAAGGTGGGCGCGCGGGTCTAGTGGTCGGTTCCGGTATGGCTGCACAAATGGTCGCGCTCCTGACGCTGCTGGAGGCGGGCGATGATCTCGTTGCCTCTCGTACTCTATATGGCGGAACCTACTCGCAATTTGATTACACGTTTCGCCGGATGGGCATCAATACCATCTTTGTCGATCCGGATGATCCTGAAAATTTTGCCCGCGCCATAACTCCCGCAACAAAAGCGGTCTACGGCGAAACGATTGGTAATCCGTTAAATAATGTTTTTGATATCGCCGCCGTCGCCGATGTCGCTCACGACGCCGGCGTTCCGCTGGTGATGGATAACACATTCGGCACGCCATATCTCTGCAGACCGTTTGAGTTTGGTGCCGATATCGTTGTGCATTCTGTGACCAAATGGATTGGCGGGCACGGGACATCCATTGGGGGAGCGATCGTTGAGTCGGGTAAATTTAACTGGGATAACGGGAAGTTCCCGGGTTTGACCGAGCCCTCGAAGGGGTATCACGGGATTCGCTTTTACGAAACCTTCGGAGACTTTGGGTTCATTACGAAAGCGAGAATGGAAACCCTTCGAACACTCGGTCCAACGATGAGCCCACTCAGTGCATTTCTGTTCATTCAAGGCCTTGAGACCCTGCCGCTGCGGATGGATCGGCACTGCGCTAATACGCTTGAGGTGGCCCGACACCTTCAGGCCCACCCGGCCATATCCTGGGTGAAATATGCGGGACTCGAAGATAACCCTTACCATGCCTTAGCGCGCAAATATCTGCCACGGGGTGCGGGCGGAGTGCTCACCTTCGGTATCAAAGGCGGCGAAGCGGCGGGGATCAGGTTTATTGAAAGTGCTCAGTTTCTCAGCCATCTGGCCAACGTCGGTGATGCGAAAACACTGGTTATTCATCCGGCCTCGACAACGCATCGTCAGCTTAA
>JAYNKS010000252.1:0-2488 GCA_038111345.1 Gammaproteobacteria bacterium
GGGCGAAAAGAGCCGCCGGCAAAGAACGCTAAAGACGTTGACCATGGGTCACCCAGAGATCCTCGCGCCAAGCAGTGGCGCGCATTACTGATTCGAATCTCAGCCATCATCTTTTTTACTACTGCGGTTTCAAGCATTGTCTTTCAGGGGACGACTTTTGCACTGCCAAAAGTATTTGATGAACGTCTCCAGGGGATTGCTCAGTCGGCGACAATGATTGGGTGGTTGGCGTTTGTGGTTTTTTCGGTGGCTTCCGTTGCTCAGGTTATCGTGGGGCGGATGCTGGATCGCTATGGCCCCCGTTCCGTATTTATGACGGTCGCGTTAATTCAAATTATTTTTTTCCTTGTAATGCCGGGTCTCTCAGATTGGCTCGCGCTTTTCGTGGCGCTGGGGTTCATGTTGGGCGCATTCGGCCAGATCCCGATTAACGATTACATGATTGGCAGAATGGCTAAGTCAGAACTTCGTGCGTCTATCTTTGGAGCCCGGTATATCGTGAGCTTCATGGTTTGGGCTACTGTGGTGCCGCTGATCGCATGGGTTCATCATCGGTGGGGCTTTGACGTTTTGTTTTACATCCTCGCGGGATCAGCGACTGCTATTTTTGCTGCAGTGGCAACCTTGCCTCGTGAGCTGCCGGATTCCCACGCTCGCCCGGTGTTGCGAGCGCAGTAATGCTGACATTTGCCGCGGCTGTTTTTTTTCTGATTATCACCCCGGGCCCAGGTGTCCTATCGACAGCGGGGGTGGGCTCGGGATTTGGGGTGAGAGCGGGCGCCTTGTATGTGACAGGCCTATGGTTGGGAAACAATCTGGTAGGGCTGGCGGTTGTGAGTGGATTAACGGCAACCATGCTCGCCGTGCCATCGATTCGCACGCTCTTGCTTTGGGCGTCGGTGGCGTATCTTTTTTACCTTGCGATGCGAATTGCTCTGGCCGGATCACGAATCGCGTTCATTGAACGACGTGAGCCCCCCGGTATTGGGGGAGGGCTTATGCTCCAAGCGATCAACCCAAAATGTTACGCGGTAAATACCACTTTCTTCTCTGGCTTTGTGTTTTTTCCGGATAGCGTGCTTCTCGAGATCGTAACCAAATTTGCCATCATTAACGTGATCTGGATTCCCATTCATTTCCTCTGGCTAGCGGCAGGTATCTCCATCCGCAAATTGCAGTTGCCCAGTCGGATCCAGTTCACGGTTAATATCTTGATGGCGCTTTCGATGTTGCTGGTGGTGGCGCTGGCGGCTCTTGCCCCCTCATAGCGGCTCTTGCCCCCTCATAAAAGAAGTTATCCGTATCTTTTCAGCCGGTTGTGTCTCGTGCTCGTGGGTTGGCACGGTAAAATATATGAAAAGACGCAAATGACCACCGAATCCCAGTTTCTGTTTACCGAACTTTCTGGCACCGCACTGCTGGAAGCGCCGCTATTGAATAAAGGCAGCGCGTTTACTCGCGAGGAGCGGGTAAATTTTAATTTGATGGGGTTGTTGCCCCCGCGTTACGAAAGTATCGAAGAACAGATGGAGCGCGCCTACCGGCAGTACTCGAGTTATCAGCTGCCGATCAACAAGCACATTTATTTGCGGGGCATTCAGGATTCCAACGAGACGTTGTTCTACGCGCTCGTATCCAAACACATCGAAGAGATGATGCCGATCATCTATACGCCTACGGTAGGTGATGCTTGTGAGCGTTTCTCGGATATCTACAGAAACTCCCGCGGATTATTTATTTCGTGGGAGGAGCGAGAGCATATCGACGACATTCTCCGAAATGCCACTAAAGAACGCGTAAAGATCATCGTCGTTACGGACGGCGAGCGGATCTTGGGCCTTGGTGACCAGGGCATCGGCGGCATGGGAATTCCTATCGGAAAGCTGGCGCTTTATACCGCCTGCGGAGGGATAAACCCGGCCCATACCTTGCCGGTAATGCTCGATGTAGGTACGAATAATGAGCAGCTACTCGATGATCCTATCTATATGGGGGCTCGACATCGACGCATCAGCGAGGAGGAATACGCCGCGTTTCTCGACCTCTTTATGCAGGCGGCAAAACGCTGCTGGCCTGGCGTGCTGGTGCAGTTCGAAGACTTCGCCCAACGCCACGCCAAGCAACTTCTGGATCGGTACGTAGATGAGTACTGCTGTTTTAATGACGATATTCAGGGAACTGCCGCCGTGACTTTAGGTACGATTCTGGCCGCCTGTCGGGTCACCAATTCGCCGCTTCGTGATCATCGGGTTGTCGTTGCGGGAGCAGGGTCAGCGGGTTGTGGTATCGCGGAGATGATGATCAGTCAGATGGTTAAGGAGGGACTGACTGAGGAGGAGGCGCGGTGTCGGCTCTTTATGGTGGATCGTGATGGGCTCGTCACGCAGGGCATGAACGGGCTGCATGATTTTCAGTCGCGTCTCGCTCAGAAAACCGCGGCGCTTGAGGGGTGGAGTATTGATGGCAATTGGCCGACCCTGCTTGAGGT
>JAYNKS010000253.1:0-2481 GCA_038111345.1 Gammaproteobacteria bacterium
CGGTCATGACGGTATTGATCTTGCGCAGGGAAACCTCGCCGACGTGGGTGCATCGCGCGCGGTGGGACTTCGGTAATTGCTCGAAGCAGGATCGCGACAGGCAGACACCGCCAGGTGGCGAACGCTCTTGAAGGCGCGCCGCAATGTTCACATCGTTTCCAAAAGCCTGATCACCCTTTAGCCGCGCGTCACCCAGGTGAATACCGATTCGGCTGCGCATGCGCTTCGATTCGGGTAGATGCTGCCCGGCAAGCGCGAAGTGCTGCTGGAGTCCGGCCGCCGTCTGGATCGCGGCTTCAGCCGTATCAAAAACAGCGAGCAAACTGTCACCCGCGGTATTGATGAGCTCACCGTCATGATCGGCGACGAGCAGTCGTGCTTGCGCAAATCCATCCACCACGGCGTGAAGGGTGCCGTGTTCATCCTGCGCAGTGAGACGAGAAAACTCGACAATATCGCAGTGCAGAATGGCGATATTTTGTTTATGGCGTAACGCGTGCATCGTTTTCGGGGCGGCGGCTCACAGGGCCACCGGTTTGTTTTTCTACCATGCGATACGGACAACGCGCATGTTATCTACTTCACAAACCTCTTGGCGGCCTCACCGGTAACGGTGAGCCGGGCGAAACCGTTAGCGCGACAACGTCGATCAATAAGTTAATAAAACGCTTTAACTTTATTTTCTTCAGCAGCCAGTTGTCGAGAGTGCTAGCTTGGCGAGCCGCGCGCAACTTGGAAAAATGATCTCGGGCTTTCCATTGAGAGGAGCGCGTAGATGCAAAGATCAAACGATGCAGGCGCCGTGGTCAACTGCATGTCTGTCAAGGATTACTTTCGTCAACAGGTCAGCGACGCCATCGATGATGAAAAGCTCGCGGTGGCCGAAGAGACCCGGGCCTACCTTGTCAATCTTTTGAGTTTTTACGCTCGCGCGGATCACTTTTTTGAGTACACCGCTGAGGGCATGGGCCTTCGCCCGCTCGCGCTGGTCTATGGCGAGGCCCTGAACGCCCCAACCTCGATGGAGCGGGCGGCCGGGCTGCGACGGGTGGGTGATGTGGCCATGTTTCTCGCTGGGGTTTTTCGTCATGGCCTCCGCCGCAAGTCGGTCGGCGTGGATTACTACATTGCCATCGGCGGCACCGCCTACGGCCATCTTTCTAACGACTGCGCGCATAAGGGGTATGAAGTGGGTTCGGTCTTTGAGGAGCTGGGCACCAAGTTTGCCCAACTGGCTGAGGTGCTGGCCCGCGCCTGCGAGCAGGATCTCAACAAAGACATCAACCTTCTCGAAATTTACGAGCGCTGGCAGCGCACCGGCAGCCTTCGCTGCGCTCGCCAGTTACGGGAGGCCGGCATCAGTTTGGGCTTCATGTCTGCCCGGGCGCACTGAATGCATTCGCTGATCCGACTGCAGCACTGGTTGCAGCGGGTATACGAGATTGACGTACCGCTGAACGTGACCGATTTTCTGATCACGGACCACGCCCTGGCCCAGGCCCTTCAGGGCAACGCCGACCGACCGGCCTGCAAAGAGAAGTTGCTGGTGCACGAATCGGCAGGCGAGTTGGCGATGTCTTTATTTTTATCGCCAGAGGTTGTCAACGTCTGGGAGGAGGTGGGCGACTCATCGATGGCTGAGCGAGCCAACGCCTGCTGCCAGGCAATTGAAGGCGTCAGTCACTTTTTGTATCTTGCGTGGCGCGCCGGTTTTAATCGTGAGCTGACCCAGCTTGAACTGGAACTGCAAGCGGAGATCGACAAGTTCATAGGCCTTTCGACCATGACGGGAGGCGGCGGTTTTGAAGAGACCACCACCATTTGCACATGGCTGTTCGATGGGGTGTCTTATGAGCCGGGTCTCAAGGCAGAGGCCAAAGCGCGATATGAGGCCGCTAACTTTTATGCCGGGCAGTACTGTCGCCATCTTAATGAGCGTTACGTTCGTGGCCACGACAGCGCAGGCCTGACGCGAGAGTTGCGCCGTTTTTACCGCCAGGGCGAAAAGGGCAAGCTGGGGATGATTCCAATCCAATCGCGTTGAGTCAGCGGCGCCATTCCCCATTTTTGAAGGCCAACCCACCTGCTCATCGCGAACACCCTTTGATTAGTGGGGGCACCAGCGGTTTAACGGCGCTCAAGATTCCCTGCCGCCAGTCAAACATGTTCGATTAAACAACGATTTATCTATACAATATCGCGTTCTTTAGTAGGTCGGACGCGGCTCGGCCGCATTTTTCATGCGCGATCACATCCTATTGATGGACACCACCCTTCGGGACGGGGAGCAGACCCAGGGGGTTTCGTTTGCCCCCGATGAAAAGGTCAGCATCGCCCGCGCGCTATTGCAAACCCTCAAGGTCGATCGAATCGAGGTGGCATCGGCCGGCGTATCGCATGGTGAAAAAGAAGCCGTTACGCGGATTCATGACTGGGCTGCAAAGCATGGCCACCTGGAGCGCGTTGAAGTGCTGGGCTTTA
>JAYNKS010000254.1:0-2471 GCA_038111345.1 Gammaproteobacteria bacterium
ATATTGAGCAGCTCGAGGCCCAATGCCGATCCATGGGGCAAATGCTTGTTCTTTTGAGTGACCCCGAGACTGTGGGACAGGCGAAAAAGGACCTGAGATAGTCCCATCGACGGCGCCTGACACCCGATATTTCGAGCGAACAATGCATACCACTATCCGTCTGACATTTGCCTACCCAAACAAGCCTGAATTAAGCGAAACGATCGATCCGGTTCGCTTTGATCAGCCAGCCGTACTCTTGAACGAGGAGCGGGACGAATGGACCGCGACGTATTACGTCGTGGTCACAAGCCCAGAACATGAAGTGAACGAGCACATCGATTGGATTATTGCCAATCATGGTCGAAAAGACTGGGAGGAACTCCTGATCGAGTCGGGCCGGGTGGCTTCCGACAAAAGCGATCCAAACTATAACTTTGATGTTTACTACGATCGGGTGCACAGCGAAGTGGTGAGTCAGTCGCCGTCGTCTGAGAGAGACCTTGAGAAGAATCTGCAACTCGATTCATGATAGCCAATGACAGTGTTATCCTTCGAGCGTTAACCTAAAGCGCTCACTGTCATGACCAAACTCATCACCCCGCCCGCGGTATTACGCGACCCCCATGTGGATAACCCGGAGACCCGAGAGACGGGAGATCCGATTTTCAACATTACGTTGGAGTTCGCCTCGGAAGAAGACGTGAAACCTCTGGCGGACGAAATCAGCCGATTGATGCCAAAAAACGGGTCGAGTCCGCTGCGAAAGATTCAGACAGCAGCGGGCCACGTCTGGCGGATCAAGCTGCGACGAACGGACCAGCCCAAGGTGCTTGGACCGGACCTTAAAAGCAGTCACGATGATCCCCTGCGCGACGGAGATCTTGTGAGGGCGCAAATGGGCCTCATGACGTATACCAATCTGGGATCGGGTGTCGTCGGCTACCTTGGCGATATTCAGTTCCTGATGCACAGCGACTTCGAACCGACCGATCAGGTCAGCTCGGCAGCCCCGGGGGACGATCAGGCAAGACCCAACTGATAGCGTTGGGTGTGAGGCATTGGGCCTGCCAATACCGGGCCCGCTAGTAAGAGAACGCGCTAGCCGGTTGGGCAGCTCATGTCCTGTCCGCAGCACATGGGCGACTTGATCTTGCCATGTCCGTTGGGGCATTTTGAAATCTGGACCTGAGTGCCACCATCAAGTTCCAGCATATCGTTCTCAAGGGCTGCGTCGCAGTGCCCGCAGGTGGCGTTGACGGACATACCGCATTTACTGCATTCATAAGTTGCCATGGATGTCTCCGGTTGTTCAGGTGGATAGTTTGCCTTAAGTGATGGTCTTACAGATTGGCTTGCCAGTAGGTGTAATTCAGCACGGTCGCGAAGCTTACCCATAAAAAGTAGGGCACCATAAGATAGCTGATCCAGCGATCGACTCGCCAGGAAATCGCTATATAAGCAAGGATCGAGACCCAAAGGGCGATGATGTAATAAAGCGCTCCCCCGAGATTCTGCGCGCCGCTAAAGACTGGCGTCCAGATGACATTAAGCGCCAGCTGCAACGCCCAAAGAGCGATAGCGATTGGGATAAGCGGATGGGCCGGTCTCTGAGTCAGCCGATAGGCGCTGGTCGCGATCAGGAGGTAAAGGATGGTCCACACCGGCCCAAATACCCAATTGGGCGGTGCAATATCAGGCCGATTAAGAGCAGCGAACCACTCGTTTGCCTCCCCCAAGGGGAAAACGAACCCTGAGCTGGCGGCGACCGAAACGCAAAGATAAAAAATTACCCAAACCGCAATTTTGTTGAGTGCCATACCGCGTCCTGTTTTTTTGATATCCAAAGTCTAGCAGGAAGATATGAGGTTTCCTGTTAACATCGCGCGGTGGATTCGAATAAAAGCAAGATCTGACGTATGGACGATCGCCGGCATTTTTTCTTCCTTAACGCTGGACATTTTTTGGATCATTTATTTCCGCTGATATTTGCGACGGCGGCGGCGTTGGTGCTAGCCGCTGAATGGCAGATGTCCTACGCCGAGTTGATTCCTTATGCCACGCCGGGGTTAGTTGCGTTTGGCGTCTTCTCGTTGCCCGCCGGCTGGCTTGCCGACCGCTGGAGCCGCGAGGGGATGATGGCGGTCTTCTTTATAGGAATAGGTGTTGCATCAATTGCCACCTCGTTTTCAACGGGTCCGTTTCAGTTGGCTATGGGCCTTTTTGGAGTGGGCATGTTCGCCGCGATTTATCATCCGGTCGGTCTCGCCATGATTGCGCGAGGCGGCAAGTCCATGGGTCTTGATATTGCGGTGAACGGAGTCTGGGGTAATTTGGGCGTCGCCAGCGCCGCGTTACTTACCGGGCTTTAGATTGATCAGACCGGATGGCGGGCTGCATTCTGGCTACCGGGATTAGTATCGGTCGCAATCGGTGCCGCTTATCTGATTGCCTTCAAAGATCGCATGGGACGAGAAGAGCCTGCGGCAAAG
>JAYNKS010000255.1:0-2415 GCA_038111345.1 Gammaproteobacteria bacterium
CCCAAGACGATCATTGGCAAACTCTCCAAGAAAGAGCTGGTCGCCGAGGAGACTGAAAAACGCGAAGGATCCACTGCTTGATGAGCACTCCGATCAACGACGTGATCACGGTAACCGAACTGGCCCGCGAAAGCGGCGTCACCGCAAGGGCCATCCGGTTCTACGAGAGTAAGGGCCTCCTGAAGCCCCGACGCGCCGGCACCACCCGCATCTACACGCATCGGGAGCGGGGTCGCCTGCAGTTAATCCTTCGCGGCAAGCGTCTGGGCTTCAGCTTGACCGAGATCAGCGAGTACCTGGATCTATATGACGCCGACCCTACGCAACAGGATCAGATCGCTTTACTTCTGGAAAAGGTCACCGGGCGTATTCAAGAACTCGAATCGCAAAGAGCCGATCTTGAAGTCTCGCTCGAAGAACTTCAGAGCGTTCGCGATCAGGCGCTGTCGGCCTTACAGACCAAGCCCAAACGCGCGGCGAGTTGACACAAACACTCGCTACCCCATATCGAATTACATCTTAAGTTAACGGAGCAACACTATGAAAGATATCGTGATCGCCGGCTATGCCCGCTCACCATTCCACTTCGCGAATAAAGGCGCGCTCACCAAGGTGCGTCCCGATGATCTGGCTGCGCACGTGGTGCGCGGGCTCGTCGATCGGACTGGCGTCAATCCAGAGGATATAGAAGATCTCATCCTCGGCTGTGCTTTCCCCGAGGGCGAACAGGGGTTCAATATGGCCCGACTCGTGGGCCTGATGGCCGGGCTACCCATTTCGGTAGCCGGTGCCACGATCAATCGATTCTGCGGCTCTTCCATGCAGGCTATTCATATGGCCGCGGGCGCCATTCAGATGGGCGCCGGGGATGTCTACATCTGTGCGGGAGTCGAATCCATGAGTCGGGTGCCGATGTCTGGATTCAACCCCATGCCCAACCCGGCTCTGTGCGAAAGCATGCCCGGGGCTTACATGTCGATGGGCGAAACCGCAGAGAACGTAGGTCGGGAATACGCGATCAGTCGAGAGGAGCAGGAGGTATTCGCGGTCACCAGTCAGCAAAAGGCAGGCGCTGCCCAATCCGAGGGGCGACTCGCTGAGGAAATTGTTCCGATTGAAGTCAATGGTCAGGTGATCGATCAAGACGGATGCCTTCGTCCGACCACGGATCTTGAAGGGCTTGCCGGACTGAAGCTCGCCTTCGACCAGAACGGCACCGTAACAGCCGGCACCTCATCCCCACTGACGGACGGAGCCGCTGCCACACTGGTGTGCTCAGCTGAGTACGCAGTCCAAAACGGGCTGACGCCGCTCGCTCGCATCGCCAGTGTGGCCGTTTCCGGGTGTAAACCCGAGACGATGGGCCTTGGTCCCATATTTTCTTCGCGCAAGGCGCTCACCCGAGCCGGCATCCGAGCGTCAGACCTCGACGTCATTGAAATCAACGAGGCGTTTGCTACCCAATCGATTGCCAGCATACGAGACCTCGAACTTGACCCAGGCAAAGTCAACGTCGATGGAGGTGCAATCGCGATCGGACACCCGCTCGGCGCCACCGGCGCCCGCATCACGGGCAAAGCCGCCCAACTGCTCAATCGAGCCGGTGGACGTTATGCGCTGTCGACCCAATGCATTGGCGGCGGCCAGGGTATTGCCACCGTGCTCGAGGCCGCCTAAATGTCAGGTATTCAAAAAGTAGCGGTGATCGGCTCAGGCGTCATGGGCTCCGGGATCGCGGCGCAGGTTGCCAACGCAGGTCTTCCTGTGGTGCTGCTTGATATCGTCGGTAATGATAGTGATCGAAACGCCGTTGCCAGCGGTGCGGTGCAACGGATGCTCAAAACCAATCCCGCTCCGCTCATGCACCCCCGAAACGCAAAACGCATTGCCCCGGGAAACATTGAGGACCATCTCGAGTGGTTGAGCGATTGTGATCTGATTATCGAGGTGGTTCTCGAGAATCTCGATGTCAAACGAAGCCTTTATGAAAAGCTGGAGGCCTATCGAAAACCAGGGAGTATTGTTACATCGAACACATCAACGATTCCTTTGCGCCACCTCATCGAGGGACGCTCGGATGATTTTCGCCGACATTTTGCTGTTACCCACTTTTTTAATCCGCCACGCTACATGCGACTGCTGGAGCTTGTGGCCGGGCCCGATACCGATACACAAGTCATCGCGACGCTTCGGGACTTTGGTGATCGGGCTCTGGGCAAAGCAGTGGTCGACTGCAAAGATACCCCCGGCTTTATAGCCAACCGCATTGGCATTCTCTGGATGGGTGTCGCCGTTCGCTTTGCGTTTGAGGACGGTATCACCGTAGAGGAAGCCGATGCCGTTATCGGCAAGCCAATGGGAATTCCCAAGACGGGTATTTTTGGCCTGCTTGATCTCGTTGGGATAGACCTTCAG
>JAYNKS010000256.1:0-2380 GCA_038111345.1 Gammaproteobacteria bacterium
TTTGCTTCTTCATTTGGCCAAATGCCCGACGAGCACACATGACCGCGCCGTGGATATTGGTCTCCATCACCGCCCGCCAGTGCTCGACATCCAGCTCATCGATATCTACCGCCGGCGCCCCAACGCCTGCGTTATTGAACAGCAGATCAATCCGGCCAAATCTCGCAACGGTCATGTCAAACACGCGGTCAATATCATCCTCAAGACGGATATCTGCCGCCACGCAGAGCGCGCTATCCTCGTTTGCGCTCACTTCCTGTGCCGCCTGGTCAAGAAGCTCCGCTCGTCTTCCGGTTAAGGTGACGCAGTAGTCGTTTTTCAGAAGAATCTGCGCGACAGCCTTTCCGATGCCCGTACCCGCGCCCGTGACAATCGCTACTTTGATTTCTCGATTCATGAAATCGTCCGTCCAAAGTTAACCAATGAATTGATGCTTCTTAAGATACGCCCATATGTCTTCGGCTGAGGCCTCAGGATCTAGCTCAGCCGTGCGCAATACGATCTCTGCGTTTTGGGGTGCCTCGTAAGCAGAATCGATACCGGTAAAGTTCTTGAGCGCGCCCGAGCGGGCCTTCTTGTAAAGGCCTTTCGGATCGCGCGCCTCACAAACCGCCAGCGGTGCTTCCACATAGACCTCAATGAACTCATCCGTGCCGATAAGATCCCGAGCCATTTTTCGTTCAGACGCAAAAGGCGAGATAAAAGAAGTAATGACGATCAGTCCCGCTTCGGCCATCAGTTTGGCTACTTCAGCCACGCGGCGGATATTCTCCACACGATCCACATCGGTAAACCCCAGATCGCGGCACAGCCCATGGCGTACGTTATCGCCGTCCAGCAGAAAGGTCAGGCGGCCCGCTGCGTGCAGCTTCTGCTCAAGCGTATCGGCGACGGTCGATTTACCGGCACCCGACAATCCGGTGAGCCACACGACGCACGGTTTTTGGCCATTTAATGCCGAGCGGGTTTTCTTATCGACAGTCGTTTGATGCCATACGATATTGGTCGCGCGCCGCAGCGCAAAATGCACCACCGCAAAACCCAGCGCAGCCTGCCCAGATTCATCGGTGAGGACCAGGACCGCATCATCTGACGATGGATCAAAGCCGATAGCGCGATCTATCGATAACTTACAGTAAGCCATCTGCCCTTTTTTCAGGGTCCTCGCGGCGATTTTTGTGTCGGCGCCTGGCTCAACCCGGTAGGTTAGATCCGTAATCTGCGCGCGAGCGACCATGCCACCGCCGATCAGGCGATAGGATCGCTCCGGCAGCATGGAGACCGGCGAACACCAATACAGATAGGCCGCAAACTGGTCCGATTCGTCCTGCCATGCGAGCGTCGTCGACGATGACGCCTGTGCAATCAAATCAGCGCTTTCCAGACGCGAAAGGGTCAGCAGCCGATCAAGCCGGTCTGCTTCAGAGCGATGGGACGTCGTTTTACTCAAGCTCGGGTCTCGACACC
Source organism: Gammaproteobacteria bacterium (assembly GCA_038111345.1). GTDB lineage: Bacteria > Pseudomonadota > Gammaproteobacteria > Arenicellales > UBA868 > UBA868. The sequence continues at coordinate 1,468 of JAYNKS010000256.1, forward strand.
GGAAACGCAATAGTTTCTCGCATAAATTGATACCGCCCAATATTCTAGCGTCGATCGTGACTTTGCATTTATCGCGATGTCAGCCGAACAGATGCTTCAGGCGATCAGCAAGAGACGCGAGCGAGCACTCGGTATCGCCTAAGGGTTCCAGCGGTATGCTGTAGAGCAGCGCATAACTGATCCAGCCTTTTGCATCTGGCCCTACCACACTGCAAGGTCTGGCACTTCTCCCACGCGTTTGGAATTTTTATCGTGCCCACTTGATCCTTTCACGAAAAGGCTGCGATGGACTCGCCCCACCCTATTGGATTTTTGGTTCCCAACTGGACACCGCCTGCCAAACCTAAACGGGCGGTTATCGAAGGACGTTACTGCCGACTGACACCACTCGATGCCAAGGCCCATGCCAAGGATCTCTTTGCTGCGTTCTCAGAGGATAGGGAAAACGTTGATTGGCTGTACTTGCCATATGGCCCGTTCGATACGCTGGCCGACCTCACGTCGTGGTTAACCGACGTCTCAAGCAAAGATGATCCGCTGTTTTTCGCCATAACGACGCCGAGCGGTCAGGCGGTAGGTGTTGCGAGCTATCTTCGCATTGACCCACCCAACGGATCGATTGAGGTCGGTCATATTCATTATGCGCCGATCCTGCAGCGCACGCCTGCCGCAACAGAGGTCATGTACTTAATGATGAAACAGGCCTTTGAATTGGGTTATCGCCGATACGAGTGGAAGTGCAACGCCCTTAACGAACGATCGCGAAGAGCAGCGTTGAGACTGGGCCTGTCGTATGAAGGCATTTTTCGACAGGCGGCTGTACCGAAAGGCAGAAATCGCGACACGGCCTGGTACGCGGCTATCGATTCCGAGTGGCCCGCACTCAAAGCGGCATTTGAGACCTGGCTGGATC
>JAYNKS010000257.1:0-2364 GCA_038111345.1 Gammaproteobacteria bacterium
TTTGCCGGTCGCTGAGTCCTGCCATCGCGATGACAGCCTGGGAGTAGGGCCCGGCGGCATTCACCACGATGTGGCAATCGATCGTCTCACCGTTTGATAGACGAACGCCGCTGATCCGGTTGTTCGCTTGATAAATCTCGCTCACCGACACATTGAATCGAAATTGAGCCCCTCTCGATTCTGCGGCGCGCTGCAGGTTTCGTGCCGCGAACTGCGGGTCGGGACAGTAGCCGCCGCAGGGGAAGAATACCGCTTCCAGTGGTTGGTCCGAGGTCGTCCCAAAGTCGGGATCGTCAGAAATCACGGGGGGGCCAAAGCTGGAGAAGTCCCAGGATGGAAAAGTCGCGCGGAGTTTTTCAGCAGACCACGACTCGTAAGGGATTCCGAGCGCTTCCGAGAATTGCAGCGGATGCTCGAGATAGCCATTGTTTGGCGTTTTGAAGGTCAAGACACCGGCTAGATGAAATGGGGCGACTGGCTCATCGGAAGGCAGACCGAGGAAGCCCGGCCAGTCCTTCCAGCAGTGATAGCCCTCCCAGGCAAGCGCCGTGCCCTCACGCGTGGAGTACTGCGTCCGGATCATCGCCAGCGAGCTGCTGGTGGCGCCTTGCCCGGCACCCGGCAGAGCATCGATAACCAGGACGCGAAAGCCCTTTTGCGTGAGCGCGAGGGCAGTCGACGTGCCAATAATGCCAGCGCCGATTACGACGGCGTAAATGGAAGGGTGCGCCATGGGCAGGGATTCTCTGTTTGGGTGAGTGGGGAATGGTTGCGTGGAGCGAGGGCATGCTGAAAACGCCCGGATGTGCGTTTCGGGGGATTGATTTTAAAAATTAGTAATTTATAATATAGTGATTATTTACTCAGATCTTTCTGGACGCGCTCATGACTGAATTTACACCGGTTTCCGCTCTGGTAGGCGGGTTTCTGCTGGGGGTAGCGGCGCTCTCGCTGCTCTTCTTTAACGGTCGGGTCGCCGGCATCAGCGGCATCTTCGGCGGCTTCCTTGGATTCAAGCGAGGCGACACGCTGTGGCGTACGGTCTTTATTGCTGGGCTTCTGGTCGGTGGCGCGATGCTGACCACGTTTTATCCCGACGCCCTTCAATTCGAGATGAAGCATTCGGCATCCACCGTGATGCTTGCCGGATTACTGGTGGGTATTGGAAGTCGCATGGGTAGCGGTTGCACCAGTGGGCACGGCATCTGCGGTATCGGTCGTGTCTCACCTCGATCTTTGGTCGCTGTGGCTACGTTTATGGCGACAGGGATTGCAGCAGCGGTGGCGGTAGACCTTATCTTTGGAGGGAGCATCTGATGGCTCTCGTGATGATTTTTATTTCGGGTGTGGTATTCGCATTGGGTCTGGGAGTATCCGGCATGACACAGCCTGAAAAAGTCACTTCGTTTTTAAATGTCGCGGGAAATTGGGATCCCAGTCTCGCTCTTGTGATGTTGGGCGCCACAGTCACCTATTTGATCGGCCATGTCTTGATCCTGAGGCGGCCTGCTCCTGCGCTGGCTAAGACCTTTACCTTACCCTCGCGTCGCGATATCGACCGGCCCCTCGTGATAGGTTCTGCACTCTTCGGTGTGGGGTGGGGTTTGGTGGGCTTTTGCCCGGGGCCGGCGCTGGTGTCCCTTGTTACGGGTTACGAGTCGGTGATTATTTTTGTGCTCGCCATGGGCGTGGGCATGTACGCGTTTGAGGTTTTGGATCTGCGCTTTGCAAAAGAGCCCGATGGCGGGGCCGGGTTAATTGTGAAGTCCTGATTTGAACAAGTTGCCATGTTGCTGAAGCGGATCTTTCCTTTTCTGCGCTGGCGCCGATTGGTCACGTCGGAAACCCTTCGGGTAGATGGGTTAGCGGGTTTGGCCGGAGCGATTCTGGTTGTGCCCCAGGGCGTCGCTTTCGCCGCGATCGCAGGAATGCCCCTTGAGTACGGGCTCTATGCGGCGATTGTGCCCGCGGTTGTGGCCGCACTTTTTGGCTCGAGTTTTCATCTGGTCTCCGGACCGACCACCGCAGCGTCGGTGGTCATGTTCTCCGCGCTCAGTCAGATCGCCGAGCCGGGGAGCGCCCACTATGTCAGTCTGGCTATTACCGTTGCCTTTCTGGTTGGTGTAGTTCAAGCGGTGCTGGGGTTTGCCCGCCTTGGCGTTATTGTGAATTTCGTCTCGCATACTGTGGTCGTGGCCTTTACCGCCGGGGCGGCAGTGCTGATTGCCACAAAACAACTGGGTGCCTTTCTGGGCGTGAGCTTGCCAAAAGGCTTGGCCTTTTACGAGACTGTGCACCAGGCGGTTAGCGCCTGGCAGACCTGGCAACCCGCTCCAATCGCGGTGGGCCTCATGACGATTGCTT
>JAYNKS010000258.1:0-2360 GCA_038111345.1 Gammaproteobacteria bacterium
TCCTGCTCGGCATCGGCTTTTTATGGGCGAGCGTTCCCGGCGCGGCGCTGCTGGCTATTGCTGCATTGCTTCTCGGCATTATGCAGCTGCCCGCGCTGCTGATCATTCTTCCGGTGCTCGCCTGGATATGGCTATCTGGGGACGGTTCGACTGTGATGAATGGGGTTTTCACCGTCTACCTGATGGTGGCGGGCCTAGCGGATAACATTCTCAAGCCCATGCTTTTGGGCCGCGGAGTCGATGTACCCATGCCGGTCATCCTCATCGGCGCCCTTGGCGGCATGGTGGGGATGGGCTTGATTGGGCTCTTTTTGGGCTCGGTGATTCTTGCGGTGGGCTATCGATTATTCTGGGCTTGGGTGGATCAGGAAAATAGTCAGCAGACAAACTCAGGGCCTTCCTAGACGCAAGCAAGGGTATGGAGCCCGCAGTCGGATTCGAACCAACGACCTGCTGATTACAAATCAGCTGCTCTGCCAACTGAGCTATGCGGGCTTAAACGGGACCGGTGTATTTTACGGTGTTCGCCAGGATTCGGCTCACCCCTTGATTTAGCCAGTGATCTAGCCAGCGGCAGGACACGGAATGGGGGTAAGACGCGTTATGGCGTCGCCCCACTCCAGCGCTCTTAACTGCTGGCGTCTTTCTTCTGTCACCACGTCCGGCACGTCCAGCCAGTGTAACGGCCCGAGATTGCGAACCTGCTTCTGCGTAATGGTGTCCAGGGCGAGCGCATTTATTCCGGCGCTGTAGGAGGCGGCGTCAGCCTCAACCGAAAATTCGCTCAGAAGGAGAAATTTCTGATCGCCGCGGGACACGTCCGCTGAGCGCACATCATGGTTTTCCAGTTTTATCCGGGCATTGTCACGAGCGATATCTGATAAAAACGGGCCCGCCAATACCTGGTACGCATGGGCTTCACGGGCCGTCGTTCGCTGCTGCGCAAGGCCGTAGCCTTTATTCACGAGAATTCGCCGCCCGCCGGCCAGCGTCTGCTGAGTCGAGAACGGGCCAATTCGCAAACAGTCTTTTGGTTTGCCTTGGGCGCTGTACTGCTCCGAGTCCAACGCCATCTGAGAAAGATTATGCCCGGACTGAGCTGCCGGCAGGCCAGATCCGGCTTTAGGACTCGCCTGCGTCGCCCACACATAAAGCCCGACATTCGCCGCCACAAAGAGAAAGAATAAAGATCGCATCACAGCCTCTGCTCAACGACCCACTGTATGCCCTCGAGTACGAGATGTGGTCGTTGCTCAACCGGCCGACGGATAAGACCGGCAATCGGCTCACTGTCGCCGCCCGTGATCAGTACTCGCATCTCTTTGCCAAGCGTTGCTTCAAATTCGGACAGCACTCGTTCAATTCCCCCACTGGAAAAAATCAAGGCGCCCGAGGTAAGCGCGCTTGCGGTAGTGACATTCAGCACCCCTTGGTAGTCGATTTGACCTGCCTGCAAATGTTCGACGGTATCCGTCAACGCTCGCAAGGTACTCGCCGGGCCTGCGCAAATTACCCCGCCCAAAAAATGGCCATCCGACCCCACCGCGTCAACGGTAATAGCGGTACCGCAATCGACCACGGCGAACGCGCCCGTCACCGTTTGACGTGCAGCGAGCATCGCCAGCCAGCGATCGACGCCAAGCGCTTCGGGATGGGTGTAGCCATTTTGCAGGCCGCCTTGATTTTCCTCTGCGCGCAAAAAACGTGGCGTCATCGACCACACGCGAGCACACCAGGTAGCGAATATCGACGCGCAGGCCTCTCCTGCGCTGTTGGCAATCGCAATGTGCTGGGGCCGGGTTATAGCCTCAAGCGTCGCAAAATCCGTGTCGGCTCCCCGATTGGCGAACGGCTCGCCCACGCGTCTGTCAGAGCCAACCAGACTCGCCCACTTGATGCGGCTGTTGCCCATATCCACCAGTAACGTTGACGTTTTCTGCGTCATGTTCGTTTTCGGCTTAATCTCGAGAACTCGCATTATCTCGCAGCGAGAGTCCTAATTCACCGGCGCTGATGATTTCTTCATGCCCGGCGACCAAGAGCCGATACCCACCGCTTTCATCTGCCCCGCCTCCCGTCGCCAGACGCTCGTCGGTCGACGAAGACACGGTTATTTCCTTGCCAAGAAAAACATCCAGTGTGTTGAACTGCGCCTGGTCAACAAAGAATCCTTCCTCGGGAAACGAGTCGAGTCGCCGTGAGAGACCGGCCAATAGGGTCGCCACGATGTCTTCTCTCGGGGGCAGCGCGGTATCACTCTCCGAGGCAAGATCGGTTACCGGATAATCAGGCGACAGCGACTTCAGGCCAGGCTCGCTGAGATTAAGACCAATCCCTACGATCACCCGAGTGAGATCCCG
>JAYNKS010000259.1:0-2354 GCA_038111345.1 Gammaproteobacteria bacterium
AGGCGTATCAGACGCTTTTGGGGGTCACGGGCTCAGGCAAGACCTTCACCATGGCCCACGTGATACAGGAGCTGGGACAGCCCGCGCTTATCCTGGCCCCCAACAAAACCCTGGCGGCACAGCTTTATTCCGAAATGCGCGAGTTCTTTCCGCGCAATGCTGTGGAGTATTTTGTCTCCTACTACGACTACTACCAGCCGGAAGCTTATGTGCCCGCCAGTGACACCTACATAGAAAAAGACGCCTCAATCAACGAACATATTGATCAGATGCGTCTTTCCGCCACCAAGGCGATTCTTGAGCGCGAAGACGTCATCATCGTGGCGACAGTCTCAGCGATTTATGGCCTGGGGGACCCCGCGGCCTACCACGGCATGATCCTGCATTTGCGGGAAGGGGCCGATCTTCAACAGCGCGAGGTTCTGAGGCGCCTTGCGGAGCTTCAGTACACCCGCAATGAAATTGATTTAAGACGCGGCAATTTCAGGGTCAGGGGTGATGTCATCGATATTTTCCCGGCTGAATCCGAGCGCTTTGCCGTGCGGGTAGAACTCTTCGGTGACCAGGTGGAGAAACTCTCTCGCTTTGATCCGCTCACCGGCGAGACCAATGAGAACCTTACCCGATTTACGATCTACCCCAAGAGCCATTACGTGACACCTCGAGAGAAAATTCTCGAGGCGATCGATGAGATCGGTGCCGAGCTCACCGATCGCCTGCAGTTTCTTCGTGCAAACGACAAATTGGTTGAAGCCCAGCGGCTTGAGCAGCGTACGAAATACGACGTCGAAATGATGCGCGAACTCGGATACTGCGCCGGGATCGAGAACTACTCGCGATTTCTGTCGGGCCGCAACGCCGGTGAACCGCCACCCACCTTGATCGACTATCTGCCGGCCAACGCGCTTATGATCATCGATGAAAGCCACGTGACCATCCCACAGTTGGGGGCGATGTTTAAGGGTGACCGGTCCCGTAAGGAAAACCTCGTCGAATACGGCTTTCGGTTGCCCTCGGCTATGGACAACCGTCCGTTGCGCTTTGATGAATTTGAGTCCTTGATGCCGCGCACGGTTTTTGTCTCGGCAACGCCGGCGGACTATGAAAAGGACCACAGCTCCAGCATCATCGATCAAGTCGTCCGACCGACAGGCCTGATTGATCCCGAGGTTGAAATTCGCCCGGTGGCGAGTCAGGTCGACGATTTAATGTCGGAGGCCAGAGCGCGAGCCGCTGCAGGCGAACGGGTCCTGGTCACGACCCTGACCAAGCGCATGGCCGAGGACCTTTGTGATTATCTAAATGATCACGATATTAGGGTGCGGTACCTGCACTCGGATATCGATACCGTAGAGCGAGTGGAGATCCTCTCTGATCTGCGCAAGGGTACTTTTGATGTGCTGGTGGGCATTAACCTGCTGCGAGAGGGGCTCGACCTACCGGAGGTGTCTCTGGTAGCGATCCTCGACGCCGATAAGGAAGGGTTTCTGCGATCCACTCGCTCTCTCATACAGACCATCGGACGAGCGGCACGGAACTTGCATGGCAAAGCGATTCTGTATGCCGATCGTGTCACCGACTCGATGAAAAGGGCGATCGACGAAACCGATCGACGGCGGGAGAAACAGCGGGCGTTTAACGAGCTTCATAACATCACCCCGCGCTCGGTGATCAAACCCGTTCACGAGATGATTGATGGTGTATTGACGGATACCGATGGCAAAAAGCCCGGCAAGGATCGCCTCAAAGCCTCGGCATTCGATTCTGAAGGGGTCATTGACCTATCGATGGAGGATTTCAAGCGCAAGGTCAAGCAACTCGAGGAGCAGATGTATCAGTTTGCTCGCGATCTTGAGTTTGAGCAGGCGGCGCTCATTCGGGACGAAATTACACAACTCAAGGCACGACACTTCGGCTCGGGAAGCAAGGCTGCGTAAAAGCGTCTGGCTGCCATCATAGAAAAATAATTTACTCGGCGCTCTTCTAGCCGGAAAATATCGTAAACTTCGCATCACAGGCGCGTAGCTCAGTGGTAGAGCACCACCTTGACATGGTGGTGGTCGGTGGTTCGATCCCACTCGCGCCTACCATCTCCACTTCAAAAGAGCCTCTCGCGAGGCTCTTTTTTTTGTCTCTCGTCCATCCCTGACGAATCTGTTGTCCAGCACTGGGTAAAACCCCGGCCTTATATCGGTCGGACTGCCCGAAGGAGTTTTTAGCTAGATATCAAGGATCGAGATACGAATTGCTCGATGATGATGATTTGTGAAGGCTTCAACTGGAGCGTGTCCTGCAATAAAGGTTAAGGCTGAGGCTGGACGGCGCGTCGCTCGACTGTACGAGCGGTGTCGGCT
>JAYNKS010000260.1:0-309 GCA_038111345.1 Gammaproteobacteria bacterium
CTGATTCAAATGATCCGGGAGTCAACGACCGATCTCCAATTTTGGTTGTACCTTTGATTTCGAGCAGCCCCAAGCTTGATACCTCGGCCGGTATCATGGTCGGTTATCTGAAGCAGTTTGATGACAAATCTACGCCTTCCCTATTTGGAGTGTCCGGGACCTACAGCGCGTCAGAGTCTCATACGCTGGTGGCATTTGGCCAGACCTTCTTTGATGAAGGTCGACAGCGCTTCAACTTTGCGGCCTCGCAGGGGAGGGTGAATAACGATTACGAGAATTTTCTCGACTCTGGAATGCCCGCGCAAACCA
>JAYNKS010000260.1:449-2344 GCA_038111345.1 Gammaproteobacteria bacterium
TGACAACATCGAGGCGCTAGCGGCTCGATATCTTTTCTCGCCCGCGCGCTACTGGTATGTTGGGGCACAAGTGTTGTCCTCAAACTATGTCATTGAGTCTGAGGGATTGGTCGAACAGACCCTTCAGGACATCGGACTCACCGGACTGGACTCAGTCGGTCTTGGCCTCGTGGCTCAATATGATTCTAGAAATAATCCTCGAAACGCCACGCAGGGAAAGCACTTCCTGCTCCAGAACTATGGGTATCGCGAGGCATTTGGCAGCTCTGATGATTTTGATGTGGTTCGGGCTGATTTGGTGAGTTATTTCCCGGTGAGCGACCATTTTACCCTGGCGACCCAAGTGGCTGGGCGATGGACCCGTGATGCGCCCGTAACCGGTTATTCATCGATTTCGTTGAGGGGGTATGTTCGAGGCATGTATCTGGCCGAGAACTACACCCATTTGGCAATCGATAACCGGATCCGATTGCGTGGGAATTGGAGCGCCAACGCTTATGGGGGATTAGCGTGTCTTTATGCTTCGACGAGCGATTGCTCGGGCTCGAGCAACCTCTACCCTGCTGTGGGCGTTGGGTTGAGCTACGTATTGCGCCCCGAAGCGGGGATCATTTTGCGCGCGGACGCCACTTTCGGGAAAGACGATAACCGGGCTTTTTATCTGAATCTCAACCAACCTTTTTAACCCGATCGAGCCGGTGAAGGGGGTCGGCGTCGATCATCTCCTGCATTGAAGGCCCATAAGTGGTTGCATGATGCGGATCCATTTGCCCATTCATAAATTTATTTGAATTGGCATCTGGCGCTCATCGAATACACTGTTTTGATGGGTAGAACCATTCCACAAATGCGCGGGATCGGCGTTCCGGTGAACGATTATTATGTCCATGATTTTGTGGATATCCCGGATTTTCGATACAACAAAATCCCGCTTGAAAAAGTTACGAAGGACAAAGACGGTTTTTATCTGCAGCTTGATGATGCAGATCATCCGGAATATTTTGTTTCGCGTGAAAATGTAGAGCCGCCCAAATCGGGCGGCAACACCATGAACGCCTTCCTTGGCCTGGTCTCGCTTTATGCCGCCACCGAACAGGCCGTGCAGTTCAAGATTATCTTACCGGATGACCGCTCCTCCATTGCGCAGCAGGAGATCGATCAGCATGTCTATAACGATATCAATATTGTCCAGATCCACACCCATATCTGGGGACCACGGGAGTGTTACAACGGCAACGCTCATGACCGGACCTACCTGCTGGTCTCGCCGCATCCGCCTATCGACACGCTCGATGCAGAAATCAAAGCGCGATTTAAAACCGCCAACAATATTCCCATCCTGACGCCGGGGTATCTGAATAGCTATCTCGGGCCGCAAATCATTATCCCGACGGGGATCGGCTTCGATTCGATCATGCCAAGAGTGGGCAACAATGACGTGATCGTATGCTGCAACGATGATGAGCTTCTGGAGAAATTCGGCACGCCTATCTTTCCGGACGAATCGTCAGATGACGTGCTAAGGAACATCACAGATCGATTCACCCGAAACCATAATCCGCATATGGATCCCAGTATGACGTTTGCGCTTGGGTTTTCCAATGGCGGCTCGCTCACTTGTTATCAGTACGAGAACAAGCAGTATCTGATCCATCTGCCGTTAGACGCAGAGGACTCAAAACGGGTTGCGGAAGAATTCGAAGATCCAAAAGTCGATCCCGCCTTCGACGGTAAATTTGGCGTGGGTCGGGGCGACGCGCGAATTACCGGGCATTTGTTCTATCCGTACTTTATTGAAGTGATGAGAGACGGCCATCAGGCGGCGCTGGCGGCCTCTGAACTTGGCGCTGCGCTGTCCGCATTGATGCATCATTCCAAGCACTCCAATATCACTA
>JAYNKS010000261.1:0-2334 GCA_038111345.1 Gammaproteobacteria bacterium
TCGCGCTCGCCGACGCGAACCACCACCTCAAACTCGTTGGCATGAACCCCCAAGGCGTGCTCATCCTGCTCCGACCGGCCCGTCCGACGACCGACACTGACAACCTCTGGCACCTGCATGATCAGACGCTCCACAACCTTTCCAATTTTGACGGATTCATCCAGTGAGATCCCAGGCTGAAGCGCCACCGAAACCGTTAAGGATCCCTCCTGAAAGGCGGGCAAAAAGGTTCTCGGCAAGGTGGGTACGGTAACCGCCGCTACCCCCACAGCAACGGTCAGCGCCAGAAAGATCGGTGCCGGTCGGTCCATGACCCTATGCAGAATGCGCTCGTTCCACGTCTTCAATTTTCGAACTGTCCAGGTCTCCTGATGCGAGAGACGCTTCATGTTGGGCAATAAATGCGAACAGAGCACAGGAGTCACGGTTATCGACACCAGCAAGCTTGCGAGAATGGAAATGATATAAGCCATCCCAAGCGGGGCAAACATCCGTCCCTCGATTCCTGGAACGGCGAAAATTGGCACGAACACCAGGACGATGATAAAGGTCGAGTAGACGATCCCGGAGCGAATCTCCTGAGAGGCATCTGCAACGACTTGCAGGGTCGCCCTGGGCACTTTCAGAAGCCGGTTTTCCGACAGTCGTCGGTAAATATTTTCCACATCGACTACGGCATCGTCGACGAGTTCACCGATGGCTATAGCAAGCCCGCCCAAGGTCATCGTATTAATCGTCAGTCCAAGCAATTTAAAGACGATTAAGGTGGTGAGTAAGGATAGTGGAATAGCCACTAGCGATATCGATGTCGTGCGGACATTAGCGAGAAACAAAAACAAAATAACCGTAACCGCAAGAACCGCTTCGACCAACACTTTCTTCAAGTTGAAGATCGATGCCTCGATAAAATCGGCTTGACGAAAGACGTAATCATCAATCTTGAGGCCCGGTGGAAAGGTCTCGCTCAATTCCGCCAAAACGAGGTCGATCTCTTCTGTGAGTCTCAGCGTGTCCGCACCCGGCTGCTTCTGAACAGACAGCAATACAGCATCGCGCCCGTTAAGCCCGCCATCGCCCCGTCTCTGCTTTGGTACAAACTCTACGCCAGCCACCTGATGAAGGAGAATCGGCTGACTGCCTCGCATGCCGATAGATAGGTTGCGCAACTCGTCCAGGCTTGTGGTGCGTCCGATATTTCGGATGAGAAATTCCTGCGACGTCTCGTCAACGACTCCGCCTCCCGTGTTACTGCCGAACTGTTGGACAGCCTCTTCGATATCGCTAATGGAGATTCCTAATTGGTTCATCCGCATCAGATCAGGGATGACGTGGTACTGTCGCACCAAACCCCCAAGCGGGACGACTCGACTTACGCCGGGAATGGCTCTTAGTCGCGGCGCAATGATCCAATCGGCCATTTCTCGCAGCGCCATCGGATCAACATCCTCACTCACAATAGCGGTCAAAAGGATTTCCCCCATGTATGAGGAAATCGGCATGAGGGCGGGCTGGATGCCGGGTGGCATCTGATCATCGGCGGTATCCAGACGCTCTGCCACTATCTGTCGCGCCTTATAGACATCGACATTCCAATCAAACTCCACATAAACAATCGATAGGCCTGTCGTCGACACGCTTCGAACTCGCGTCATGCCGTCGGCTCCGGCCATCGCCCACTCGATTGGGGTAGTGACCAGGGCTTCGACCTCTTCTGGCGCGAGCCCATTTGACTCAGTCATTATCGTAACCAGACCTTTATTGAGGTCGGGAAAGATATCGATTGGCAGTTCGCGTTGAACCACGAGGCCATAGCCAATCATGGCTGCGGCCACAAGCAGGATAATGAGTCGACTGCGAAGGCTAGCGCTTACGAGAAACCGGAACATCCTATGAGCCCTAAAGCGTACTCATTAACGATGACGCTGCTGTGCGGAAATAGTCGATGTAACTCTTCACCGGCCCGCTGCGATCTGGCCCAAAAGGTATAACCACTACGGGAAGATCACGCTTCGAGGCAAACGCGACGTGCGCCGACGGGTCTCCCATGTTCGCGTGAACAACGCCCGATGCTTCTCGACCTGCCGCGATCTCAATACTGGTGGTCACCTGCAGGCCCAGCCAGTCAAGCAAATAGGCACTGTAGACATCACCGACAACTGGCTGCCCTTTCAGGCCCGTTGCATCCCTCTCGATTTCGGCAATTAGCATTCCGAGATCACCGATAAATCTTTTTGCATTGGCCCGGTAGACATCCGCTGACGCCGCATCAATCTGAATAAGACGGGCCGTTGTCTGGCCCGCAATCGCGCGTAGCCGCTTGGGATCAGCATGGAC
>JAYNKS010000262.1:0-2313 GCA_038111345.1 Gammaproteobacteria bacterium
TTATTTTGTAGGGTTGCTATGACTCAAGATTCCGCTGTTTCTGACCTTATTCGCCAGGCGCGCGAAGCCCAAAGAATCTACGAGGCCTTCGATCAGGCGCAAGTTGATGATGTCGTCGCGGCGATCGCCTGGGTGGTCCTGGAGCCAGACCGTAATCGGTATTTATCGAAGCGAGCGGTAGAGGACACAGGGCTTGGTGATGTCGAAGATAAATTTACAAAAAATTACCGGAAGACCCTGGGCCTGCTTCGCGATCTGTCGGGCGCCCGATCGGTAGGTGTGATCTCGGAGGACAAAAGCAAGGGCATCATTGAAATCGCCCGCCCGGTAGGCGTGGTCGGCGCGATCACGCCGTCGACGAATCCAGTGGCCACGCCCACCAATAAGGTGATGAACGCGTTGAAGGGGCGGAACGCGATTATCCTTGCCCCTTCTCCTAGAGGGGAGGCGGTTTGCGAAGAGCTAGTCACCCTCTTTCAGGATGCCCTTGAAAAAGTGGGTGCGCCTCGTGAGCTGGTTCAGAAGTTGCCCAAGCCCGTCAACAAGGCAGACACTGAAAGTCTGATGAAGTCAGTGGATCTGATTGTGGCGACTGGATCCCAGAACAATATACGCTCGGCCTACTCGAGCGGTACACCGGCCGTCGGGGTGGGTGCGGGAAACGTGGCTGTGATTGTGGATGAGACGGCAGACTGTGATGAAGCCGTTCGTCATGTGATTGCTTCCAAAACGTTCGATAACGCAACCAGTTGTTCCTCCGAGAACAGTCTGGTCGTGGTGGAAGGGAATTATGAGCGGATGCTCGGAGGGCTCGCAGCGCACGGCGCTATTTTGTTGAGCGCCCAAGAGAAGGCGGCGCTCCAGGCGCTCATGTGGGTCAATGGAAAGCTCAACCCGAGAGTGATTGCCAGGAACGCAGGTGAGATCGCGGCGATGGCGGGTATCTCGCGAGACGACGGCCAACCCATCAAAGTCTTGCTCGTGGAAGAGACCGGCGCTGGCCCGGAGTATCTGTTTTCAGGTGAGAAGTTAAGTCCCGTGTTAGCGGTGTACCGGGCTCAGGATTTTTCTGCGGCATTGGATACGATCCAGGCTATCTACGCCCATCAGGGTGCCGGACATTCCGTGGGGATACACACGCGTACCGAGGATCGCCCTTTAAAGATCGGGCTCGAATTGCCTACCTGTCGGGTAATCGTCAACCAGGCGCATTGTTTTGCGACGGGCGGGAGCTTCGATAATGCGCTGCCTTTCTCGCTATCAATGGGCTGCGGCAGTTGGGGCGGCAACAGCATCAGCGAAAATATGAATTTTCGCCATTACCTGAATACTGTTCGGGTGGTCTCAAAGATCCCGCCACAGGAAGTTTCTCCGGAAGACCTGCTCTCGGACTTTTGGGCGCGCTATGGCAAATAGCGAGCCGCTTGATTTTGCGGCGGTCCGGGATTGCACGCAGCTGACGGTACGCGCGCTGATCGACTATTACGCGGCGGAGCATCCGAATAAAGTCTTTGCTATTTTTCCGGATGCTGCCTCAGAGATAACCTGGGGTGATCTGAGGAAGACGTCAATACAGTTGTCGCATTACTTGGCCGCAAAGGGTGTTTTTCCCGGTGCTCGCGTGGGCATGCTTCGGGCCAATGGCCAGGCCGCGCTAGAGCTTTTCCTGGGCGCGATGTACGGCGGCTACACGATCGCGACCTTCAACCCGGTAGCGGGGGAGAGCGCGCTGCGTTACGTTTTTGAACACTCGGAAGCGCCTATTGTTTTTGTTGATGAGGCTAACCAGGCGCTGGCTGAGAAAATCAGCAAGGAGCAAATCCCTTCGCTCAGAATTGAGATAGGCATGTCTCGCGAGGGTCTTGAGTTACCCGATATCGATGGCGGTAGCGAGCTTGTTGCCCCAAAGGCAGATGACGACGCACTTTTGATCTACACCTCGGGAACGACCGGTCGCCCCAAGGGGGTGATCCACTCGCACGCCAGCCTTCTGGCGGGCGGTGCAAACACAGTGGCCGCTCATCATCTCACGCGCGATGATCGGGCGTTGTGTGTGCTCCCGCTCTGCCATATTAACGGCCAAGTGGTAACCGCCATGGCACCGCTCTTGAGTGGCTCATCGGTAGTGATGCCGTCTCGTTTCAAGGTGTCCCAATTCTGGCAATGGATAATCACCCATGGCTGCACTTGGTTCAGTGCGGTTCCAACGATTATTTCCTATCTGCTGGGCGCAGACGATGGAGCCGCCGATCCTTCTTTCGAATCGTTAAAGCATATGCGGTTCGGGCGCTCTGCGTCAGCGGCACTGCCGCC
>JAYNKS010000263.1:0-2309 GCA_038111345.1 Gammaproteobacteria bacterium
AAGATATGCTCAGAGCCTACCGTGACCGTCAATGGAGCACGGCGCTGGAGAAAATTGATGCTCTTCAGAGCATTGGGATGAACAAGTTGGATGGCTATCTTTCCATGATGCGGGCGCGCATTATCGATTTCAGCAAGAATCCGCCGGGTGACGACTGGACCGGCGTTGAACGACGCCAACAACAATAAAAGATGGTCAGTCTTTCGTTCCTGCGAAAACGCCCGCGGCGCCGTAACCCGGCCCGGTGATTGAAAAGTTGCCCCCTAGTTCCGGTGGCGGGGAACCTGCGGCGCTCGAACCGAAAAAATAGCCTTGGGCGTTCAAATGATGCGCTTTTGAGGCGGACTCTATTGAAAAAGCAGAGCTATGATCAGTGGGCATAGATCGGGTTGCGAAGGTTCTTCCATCGAAAGACGCATTAAACTGTGTGAGCTCGTACTTCTTCATGGAAAAAGCCACGTCGGCCTGGAAATGTCCGCGCGCTTCACGTATCTGACTTGCGGAATTGACAGCGCCAACCATGCTGCCCGAGTAACGGGCAGTTTGACCAGCTGCAGCAGCCAGGTTCTTCTGAGCGGAGCGGATGCCCGAAATCCAGTAGGTAATCTGGGACGACTCTGACGAAGGCGACACCCTCTGTATTGCAGTTCTCCCCCAGTTCAGAAACCGGCATTCAGAACATATGGGTCCTGGATTTTTTGCCATCGCGAGGCGTGAGCCAGTCTGAGTGATTCGCGAGGAGAATTTCCATTGCTCTTCGCCCGCAAAAATGGTCGTCGCAACTTCGCTCAGTGGACGGCTTGCCCTTCGATCCGTGCGGCCGGCTGCACTCGCTGGATAGAATGTGGTCGTTGATTCCCATGTGCTGGTATCGGTGACGGTTTCCCAGCATCCTCTCTCATCACAGAAAGAAGTGGTCTCGTAACGTGGGGTTGAGTCGTACTCCTCGTAAGTGGGGTATGAGTCCTTCGTACCCGCTGCTTCTGAATAGGTATCACCGGTATAGGTGTCGCAGGAGCTATCTACGCACACTGACGTGTATGACTCAGAATCCGGCGATGTGTACGAGTCACTCTCTGAAATTGAGTCATAGGTATATCCGGAAATGGACGGCGAGTACGCATCTGAGCAATCAGAAACGTAGGGATCGCAGTAGGTTACGGGCTCGTCCTCAATTGAGGACGGGGTGATAGTGACGGGCTCATCAACCGCAGTCGTCACGGGCTCTCCTGCCACGGCTGGGGGTGGCGCAACTTCGATGTAGGAGAACGATTCAGTTGATATTTCTTCGGACAAGGGAGCGGTTATCGCCTCCCCCGTTTCGTCTCGGACGCCAAGGGTTTTCGTTGTTCCATCGACCGCTGCCGCCAGTTCAGTCACCTTGGGCGCGAATACAGTCGAAGGAGCCGGCGTGCCTCCGATAGGCCCTGTGATAGGTGGCGTGAAGGTCTTGATGTTAGTTGCCAGAGCAACTGTCCGATCAGAAATGTTTGTTCTTAGGTTCACCGGCGATGGGCTACCCACCCCCGCAGGAGTGATCGGGCTGAGGATGGGGTCGTTGGATGCAATATCGGGCGACGTGTTGATTAGTGGAGTCGGTGGCGCCGGGTTGTTGACGGTGGGCGACAAGGCCTCGGGCTGAAACACCAGATTTGGCTCTGACGAGCTGATTGGCGGTGACGCTGGTTGAATTGGCTGGGCAAGATTCCCGGATTGTTCGGTAGGTATGGATCCAGTCGCTTGAAGCGGCTCCGGTGCCGAGACGGGGTCCGTAGCCGACTGTGCGGTTGGCGTAAGATTGTCTGGGGATGCTGTGAGATCATTGCTTGAAACAGCCTCCTGCAGTCCAGTCCCCGAAGGATCGGAAATAGCGGGGGGCGTGCTCGAGCCCGGGGGAATCGCGTCGTCCGAAGCTTGTTCCGAAGCGACGATCGGTTCGATACCCTGATCTGGTGAAGGACCTTCGTCTATCGGATCGGCTGCATCGATATTCGACGAAAGCCCGGGCGCAACACTACCCTCTGGTGCGTCGACAGAACCTCCCGATTCAGCTGTGTTTTCAGGTACCACTAATGCAGTCCCTTCCTCGGATTGGGCAGGATCTGTGTCGATTTCTTCGGCTGCAGAGGTCGCCGAAGAAACGATATCGGAAGCGTCATCTTCTTGAGACGGCGCGGAATCCCCTGACGCCGCACTCGCTGGCACCTCGTCGCTTTCGGCCACGGCAGTTTCGTCTTCTGCTCCTCCTGACGCCGCACTTTCTGGCACCTCGTCGCGTTCGGCCCCGGCAGTTTCGTCGTCCGATGCCT
>JAYNKS010000264.1:0-2284 GCA_038111345.1 Gammaproteobacteria bacterium
CCTTTGCCTGCTCCTCATCTTCTCCCTTAAAAACAACCTGGATACGCGGATCGATCGATTGGCCAGAAAGCCAGGCTTGAATTTCCTGAAGCTTTGTGTCGGCAAGCACCCCCTCCTCCACATCCGCTTTAACAGTGATCACCCGAAAGCCGTCTACGCGCCGGAGTCGGCCTGTTTTCTGCTCCGCTTCACGTTTGACAAAATTGGATACCGGTACCGCTCCTTGCTGGGTATTCACACGCACCTGATTTAAGCCAGTGACGGTTCGATCCACCTGGGGGAAGCGGACGCGAATATCAATCTCTTCCTCGCTGTCATCGGGTCGGTACTCGCCGATCTTGTAGCCGGCGGTGGTCATCTGAATCATGTTCCCGATGCTGCCGATATCAATCCCATATTTCGCCGCCTGCGCACGATCGACCTTCAAAGCCCAATCGATTCCCGGTAGCGCGCGTGAGTCCTCGATGCTGGCAAGGCCAGGTGTCTCGTCGAATTTTGTGCGTATCACTGCCGCCGCTTCCTCAAGAAGCTCTGGATAGTAGGAGGACAACTGAACCTGGATCGGTTTTCCCACCGGTGGACCGCCCTCCTCCTTGCGAAGATCAACCACTATGCCGGCGAGATCATCCACTCGGTCCCGGATCGTGTGAAAGATCTCTTTCACCCGAGGTCTAAACCGCCAGTCACCAAACTCCAGCGAAATGGATCCCACGATATCTTCCGCTTCTTCACTGTTCTGGTCGGCTCCCACACGGGTATAAAAGGTGCGCACGCCATCGACGTCCAGAACCCGGCGTTCTATATCCCGCATGATGCCGTTCTGTTCTTCGATGGATAGGTTTCCTCGAGCACGAACCTGAACCTGGGCGTTGTCGGGCTCAACATCGGGGAAAAACTCAACCCCGGGTCCGAGACGCCCGTAAACCATAAACATGCCAATCAACAAAACAACCGATAACGCCAGAATCGTTTTAGGTCGAATCACGGCCCATCGCAAAACCGAGAGGTAAGCGCCTGTCGGACCGCGCACGCTCGATAAGTCACCCGCCTCTCCCGCATTCAAGTTATCAAGGGCGCGTTTACTGATCGTTGATCGTCGTCCAATCAACGATCCCACCACCGGCACAAAAATGAGGGCCATCGCCAAAGACGCACCCAGCGTGATCAGCACCGTCATCGGCAGGAACTTCATGAACTCGCCTACCACGCCTGGCCAGAACACGAGGGGCAAGAAGGCCGCAAGCGTAGTCGCTGTTGAGGCAATGATCGGTGCCGCCATGCGTCCCGACGCCTGCATATAGGCCTCGCGGCGCGACAAACCCTCGCTGAGCTTTCGATCCGCAAACTCTGTCACCACAATTGCGCCATCCACCAGCATGCCTACGGCCAAAATCAAACTGAAGAGGACAACGATGTTCAATGACACATTGAGAAGGTAAAGAGTTAACAACGCCGCGAGAAAAGAGCCTGGAATAGCCAAGCCAACGAGGAGTCCGCTTCGCACACCCAACGCCGCGATCACAACAATCATCACCAAAATGACGGCGCTGATAACGCTGTTCTGCAGATCACTCAGCATGGTGCGAATCTGATCAGAGCGGTCTTGAGAGTAGCTCACCTGAACGGAGTCTTGAATGGTCTGTGGCCACTCGGCCTGATGCGCGGCCACCACGGAGCGAACCTTTTCAATCGTCGCAATGACGTTTTCGCCCGTGCGCTTGGAGACTTCAAGCGCGACCGCAACCTTTCCATTGACTCGAGCGTGCGTCTGCGGATCCCTAAACGTCCTGCGCACATCGGCGATATCCCCTACGGTAACAACCGCGTCGCCATCAACCAGCACCGGCAAGTTGGCGATGTCCATGACGCTTTCAAAAAGCCCTGGGACCTTGATGGAGAATCGACCCTGACCGGTATCCTGCACGCCCGCGGCCACCAGCATGTTGGAACTGCTTACGGTTGCAGCGGCGAGAGCCGGATCCAATCCATAGCTCTCTAAGCGCAGGGGATCGACAATAACCTGAACCACCTCGTCACGATTTCCCGCAATCTTTACTTGAAGGACCTCACCCACGCCCTCGATGGCATCCTTGAGTTCTCTCGCCAGACGATACAGCGCTCGATCCGGCGCGTCCCCAGAAAGGATCACCACAATCACCGGAAAAAGGCTGAAGTTCACCTCGTGGATCTCGGGCTCGTCAGAGGCCGCGGGAAGGTTCCCTTTTGCAAGATCGACCCCTTCACGTACATCCCGGAGCGCCGAATCGGAATCAAAGCCGGCATC
>JAYNKS010000265.1:0-2278 GCA_038111345.1 Gammaproteobacteria bacterium
CGCGCGCAGCCCCCGTCGGCGCCGAGCCAACCGACGTTCCGTGCCCAGCCTGAGCCCGTCTGCGGCTACGAATTGCAAAAAGCTACTCCGCCGCCTGGCAGCAGAGCGAGAACGAAATGGATCTTGATAAGGCCTTGGCCTTCTGTCGATCCGCCGCCGAACTTGATCCGGGTAATGCCGATGCGCCGGGTCTGCTTGGAACCATCCTATCGGATGCACCTCCGGAATCTGAGTGGTTGGATACGGCGGTAGAAATTCTCGCTGATGCGCTGATTGCAAATCCAGATCAGCCGCTGCTTCGGCTTGTCCTTGCTTCTACGCTGATGAAGCAGTCTCGGTTCTGGTCGGCGGTGACGATCTATGAAGATCTCTTTGATCAATATCCGGCGATGATTATTCCGGCAAATACGGCGATGCTCGCGCTGAGCTATATCGCAGACGGCCGGGTGACCGCCGGTATCGATTTCTTCAAGCATCTTGAGGCGCAATTTCCCAGAAATTCGGGTGTGCTGTCGGGTCTCGCCTCTCTTTATAAGTATGAAGACCGGATGAGCGAGGCAATACAGGCCATGACCCGATTGATGTACGCGTCGGATGCCGGGCCCTTGCAGCAGGAATATGCGCGTTCGTTATTAACTGCCTGGGTGCAGCAGTAGATCATGCGCGGGACCTTAAAAATAATTCTCCTTGCTGTCAGCCCAGCGATCATGGCGCCGCTCAGCGCTGAAGAACCTCTGATCTGGAACGGATTTGATCTCAACAATCCCAAGGATGTTCTGCAACTTCAGGAGGATTCAAGATGGGTGCGCGAGCTCAATAACGAGGGCGGTGAGTTACAAAAAAAAGCGTTCCAGGAAACTCTTGGCGCGATGCAGCAGAAAGCCAACACTGCGGCAACAAGCGCAATGACTGAAAAATTCAAGAACGACCCACGCTACAAGGATGTCACTTTCATCCATGACGAATTCAGCACGCCGGGCGCCAACACTTCCACCAAGATCAACACAGACTACGACGTTCGATTTGGATATAAGGACTCTCGAGGTAATTTTATCGAATGCTGTCGCGGTGTGGCAGAAGAAGCGTTTTATAAATCCTGGTCACAACAAACAGGAGGCCCACCGGCGGATGCCGATCTAAAGGCGCATCTACACCACGCAGAAAAGTCTCGTTTCCTCGTAACGGACCGATGGCATATGGAGGCGCCAAGAGACTTTACCGATCAAAACTGGAAGGCAGTCTCTAACTTCACAAGGGTAAAAGAGAGTCAGGCAAAACTTCTTGATCCAGAGGATTTTGGCAGGGTCTATCACGAAAAAGCAGACGAGCAGTTCAGACAGGCGCGGGCAATTGAGCAACAACTCAAGAATGATTCTTCATTAACCCCGAATCAGCAGACGGCGCTGGTGGAAAAGATGAAATCCCATCAGGCTGAGGGCGTAATGCAGGTAAAAAAGGGTATTCAGGCGCTCGACGCTTCTCGAGCGTCTTATGCTCGCCAAGGATATGAGGTTGGAAAGATTCCAGATTCTCTGCGCAGCCAGATGGATGCGGTGCTGAGCTTTAAAGGCACCAAGAGCGATGACGTTGACGCAATGATGAAGCGTCTCGGCGGCGGCGACATGGCTGACGGGTTCAACCAAAAAGTCTCATCGCAGATTGAAAGTCTCAAATGGTCAAAGAAAAACCCCAGCCCGCCAAAGTCCTCCGGCCTCGCGACTCACCTAAAGGTTGCGGGTGCGCTTGGGGATGTTTTAGCGATTAAAGAGCGGCTAAAACAGGCTGATCAAGGCAGCAATTGGTTTCTAAACTTTGAAGAGGGTGATTCTGAAGCAGAAAAGAAAGCCAAAGCGGTTGCCATCGCTGCAGCAGAGATCTTGCCCCACGGCCCCATGGACCTTTTGGATCGGGGCTTTACGGTGGATGAAAAGATTAAAAGCATCATTGAGCTACGTGTTAAACAAGGTAAGCCGATAAGCAATGCCGAGATCGGGTTTCTGGTCGTGGGCGGCGCGATGGTTGAGACCACGAAACGGTTGATTGTGGATCCTGTGACGCCAATTGCAGAATTAACAAAAGAGATCTTTTGGGATTCGCCACGCGATGCTCTGGATCGCATGAAGGGGGCGAGCAATCGGCAGGCATCTGAGGACCTCGCGCGAGAAACGCACACCGCGGCCCTGGCGTTTCAAAACATGATTGATCTTGGCGCCATTGAGGCCACGCGAATAAGCGGCCAGGGATCAAGCCGACACTTTTCAGGGTTTGATGTTTCTCC
>JAYNKS010000266.1:0-2264 GCA_038111345.1 Gammaproteobacteria bacterium
ATACCTGGCTTCCCGACGCCCACGTTGAGGCGCCTACAGGCGGTTCGGTTATTTTGGCCGCCATTACGCTTAAGATGGGTGCCTACGGCTTTTTGCGTCTGGCAATGCCCATCGCGCCCGATGCGGCTGCTGATCTAGCCTGGCTCGTCGTGACGCTTTCACTGGTGGCAGTGGTGTACATCGCGTTGGTGGCTCTCGTGCAGCGTGACATGAAGAAGCTTATCGCTTATTCGTCAATTTCCCATATGGGCTTCGTTACCTTAGGTTTTTTTGTTTTTGACACTCAGGCGATGGAAGGGGCCGTGGTGCAAATGATCTCGCACGGATTTGTCTCAGGCGCTATGTTCCTTTGTGTGGGCGTTCTTTATGATCGGATGCACTCGCGAGAGATTGCGACTTATGGGGGCGTTATCAAGGTGATGCCGGTATTTGCTTTTTTCATGGTGTTCTTTGCTATGGCGAATGCCGGCCTTCCCGGTACGTCCGGATTCGTGGGCGAGTTTTTGGTTATTTTGGGCACATTCTCTGTAAGCGGTTTCTATGCCACGATCGCGGCACTTACGCTGATTGTGGGCGCCGCCTACACGCTCTGGATGGTGAAGCGCGTGGTGTTTGGCGCCATCAAAAATACCGAAGTCGAAGCCCTCTCGGATCTAAACCGGCGAGAGTTCTGGATGCTGTCGACCATGGCTGCCGCTGTGTTGCTTGTAGGGGTGTGGCCGGCCCCCTTGCTTGAGGTCATGCAGTCGTCAGTCCAGCATCTGCTTACGCACCTCGCGGTAACCAAGCTATGATGAATCTGGCCAATCTTCATCTCGATCTCATCGCGCCAGAGATTTTCCTGTCTGGTGCGGCATGCCTCGTTCTTCTCATCGAGCTCTTTATCAAGCCCAGTCGGGCATGCGCGCTGGCATGGCCATTGTCGTTGATCGCTTTATTGATATCGGGCGGCGTGGCGTTTGGACAGATTAACAATCCGCCGTTGATTGGATTAAACGGCTTGGTGGTCTCCGATTCCGCGGCTGCCCTGTTGCGGGGCATGAGCTGTTTTCTTACGGCCGGCGTATTGTTCTATGCGCAACGCTATAGCCAAGCCCGCGACATTTGGCGGGTGGAGTATCTCACGCTCGCGCTGTTCGGCGTGGTGGGAATGATGACGATGATCGGCTCCGCTCACTTACTCACACTGTATGTGGGCGTCGAGTTGTTGGCTTTGTGTCTGTACGGAATGATCGCGATGCAGCGCGATGCGGTGCAGGCGGCAGAAGCGGCAATGAAATACTTTATTCTCGGCGCATTGGCGTCGGGCCTCCTGCTTTATGGCATGTCGTTGCTGTACGGCCTTACGGGGACGCTGTCGCTGACCTCGATCAGTTCCAATAGTTTGACCACACTGCTACCGACAAGCCTGCCACTCATGCTGGCGATTGTGATGGTCATTGCAGGCTTACTTTTCAAACTAGGGGCGGTGCCGTTTCATATGTGGGTTCCAGATGTTTATGAGGGATCGGCCACCGGGACGACGTTGTACCTTTCGGCGGTTCCTAAGCTCGCGGCATTTGCGATTCTTTACCGACTGCTCGAACAGGGGCTTGGCGGGTGGATCGAGATCTGGCAGGACATTCTCCTGCTGGCCGGTATTTTTTCGATCGCGCTCGGCAACGTAATCGCGATCGCCCAAACTAGCCTGAAGCGCATGCTGGCCTACTCGACGATCTCGCACATGGGGTTTCTGTTGCTGGGCTTCGCCTCTGCTACGCCTAGCGGCTACGCCGCATCAATGATGTATGCGTTGATTTATGCAGTGACTACGCTGGCGGTTTTCGGCGTCATGCTTGCTTTATCCCGCGACGGGTTCGAGTCCGATCAGTTAGATGACCTGAGGGGGCTAAACCAGAGGCATCCATGGCTTGCCTTTCTCATGCTCCTGGTTATCTTTTCGCTAGCGGGGATTCCCCCGACCGCTGGATTCTTTGCGAAACTGCTCATTCTTCAAGCGGCAGTAGAAGCCGGGTTTTTGACGGTCGTCGTCGCGGCAGTCCTATTCGCTGTGGTGGGTGCGTTTTACTATCTTCGCGCCATCAAATTGATGTACTTTGATTCACCACGCGAGGATTTACTAGCGGCATCAGCGCGCGGTTACCGTCCAAGCGTGCTGTGGGTGTTGACGGCAAATGCCGTTCTCGTTGTGGCGATCACGCCGTGGCTGGGCGCCATTATGGACGTTGTGTCGTCCACGCTTTAGGCATCCCAAATCCCCAGCG
>JAYNKS010000267.1:0-2262 GCA_038111345.1 Gammaproteobacteria bacterium
GGAAAGTACCGGTACGTATTGAAAATTGTCATGCCGACTCGACCAACGCTCTAACATGGCCTGGCTGTAGAGGTCACGCTCTTCGCGTACACCCCAAAAAAGCTGGAAAGTTCTCGTTGACCCTGATGCGAAAGCGGCTTCAAGCATGGCCTTGATGGGAGCGAGACCGGTACCCCCAGCCACCAGCAGCGTGACCCCGGGATCACTTTCTCGAAGGAAGAATGTGCCGAAAGGCCCCTGAAATCGCAACAGGTCGCGCTCCTTTAGAGAGCCAAATACCTGCTGAGTAAAATGTCCACCCGGGACCAGCCTCACATGCAGTTCAAGATCGGTTTCGGCGCTCTGCGCGTTTGCAATCGAGAAGCTGCGTCGCCTTCCATCTCTCAAAAGGATGTCAATGTATTGCCCGGGCAGATATTGAAAGGTCTGGTTCTGAGGTAATTTCAGAGTCATCTGCATGACGTCGTGACAAAGTAGCTCAAGTTTGGCAAGGCGACAGGGAAGCGTGCGAATGGGAATCGACGACCCTGCCGGAAGTTCGACTGCCTCAATAACGAGGTCACTCTGAGGGCGAGCCTGACACAGAAGAATCTGACCGGATTCGACATCGGTAGATGAAAGCGCCTGCTCAGACGCTGTTATCGGCTCTATTTGGCCGCTGATTAAGCGCGCCTTGCAACTGCCGCATGAGCCATTCCTGCAGCTATAGGCAAATCCGTGACCCTGTCGCAATGCCGCGTCCAGAACCGTTTCTTGAGGACCGACTTCAAATGAGTTGTCCGTCTTACGATTGGTGACGCGAAAAGTCATAATGCCTAGGCCGTTTCGAATGCATCTGCAGTAATCCGGTCTATGATTAACTGCTCACTTAAGAATGACTGAGTAGTCTGATGTCGCCTTGGTGTTTTGGCAATGACCCGAGATCTTGAGCGCTAGCGAGTGACTAGACCATGCCTGAGTTACCTGAAGTAGAGACTACCATGAGAGGCGTGCGGCCTTTTGTAGAAGGTCGCTCTTTTCGTGAGGTCGTGGTTAGGGATCGTCGACTCCGCTGGCCAGTGCCGAAAGGGCTCAATCAGACGCTTAAGGGCCTGAAGATCACAGCAGCGAGCCGTCGCGCCAAGTACATTCTCTTGCATACCGCGCAAGGCGCGTTAATGATTCATCTGGGGATGTCGGGCCGACTACGGGTGCTGCCTGTGGGAACGCCGCCTGTGAAGCACGATCACGTGGATCTCATTCTGAGTTCAAACAAAGTGCTTCGTTATCATGATCCCCGACGCTTTGGCAGCGTGCTCTGGGTGACGGGGAGCGTTTCAGAGCACCCGTTGCTGCGGTCGTTAGGCCCCGAGCCTTTTGATCAGCACCTCTCGGGCGACGATCTCTTTGATTTGTCTCGGGGTCGCAAGATCGCAATCAAGTCGTTCATCATGGACGGCAAAGTGATTGTCGGTGTGGGAAATATTTACGCCAGCGAAGCGCTTTTTCGATCAGGTATTCGTCCAGGCCGCGCGGCTGGCCGCGTCACCCGCGCTGCCTACGATCGATTATTGGTTAGTATTCAGGACGTACTTAGAGAAGCGATTGAGGCAGGCGGAACCACTCTTCGCGATTATTCGACAGTGACCGGGGAGCCTGGCTATTTCGAGCAAGCGCTTAACGTTTATGAGCGGGAGGGTCTGGCTTGTGTAAACTGCGACACCAGCATACAAAGAAAAGTGATCGGTCAAAGAGCGTCATACTATTGCCCGCAGTGCCAGATCTGAATTTTCGGTCCAGACAGTGATTCGCTACGAGAAAAATTATGGAACTTGATCTTCAATTTGTCAGAAAGCAATTTCCGGCATTTTCAGCGCCCGACACGAAAGACTGGGCCTTTTTTGAGAATGCGGGCGGGTCGTACGTGCCGGCCACCGTAAGCGATCGTCTGCATCGTTTTTTTGTTGAGCATAAGGTCCAGCCGTATAGCTTTTCAGCGCTGTCTCGCAAAGCAGGTGAGGAGATGGATGAATCCTATGCGGCGATCGCTTCACTGATTAACGCAAAAGAAGACGAGATCAACATCGGCCCTTCCACCACCTTAAATTTTTATGTGCTAGCCCAGAGCCTACGACATCTTCTGAGAGTAGGAGACGAAATCATCGTCACCAATCAGGATCACGAAGCCAACATTGGCTGTTGGCGAAGACTGTCTGAGCACGGCGTGATCATAAAAGAATGGCGGGTCGGCAAAGCCGATGGTGAGCTCGATCTAAATGATCT
>JAYNKS010000268.1:0-2245 GCA_038111345.1 Gammaproteobacteria bacterium
CGCTATAGCTATAGGCCACGCTGACGCCGAGTCCAATCAGGGAATACATGTTCAGGCTTCGATTCACTACCGACTGAACGGCACGCTGATAAAAAGGCCAGGCTGCCCAAAGCGCCACCGGGGTAGCGAAGGCGAGCTCCAGCCAAATTGTGATATCCCGCGGTATCGCGCTCGAGATCGGCTGGCCCGGTAGCATATCGCCCATTGAGATCATCAAAAGAGGTGTCGAAAGCAACGCGGCGATCCAAAATCGTCTGAGCATGTCCTTAAGCTCTGCGCTGGGCTCGTCAGCATCCGCACTCGGAACCGTGGGCTCCAGATCCATTCCGCAAAGGGGGCAACTGCCCGGGCCTATCTGGCGCACCTCTGGATGCATGGGGCAGAAGTACTCCGCATCAGCAGCAACCGGAGTGGATGGGTTCGACTGAGAGGATCCTGCGCCCCCGAGAAAGCGCTCTGGATCTCCCTTAAATTTATTAAGACAAGAAGAACTACAGAAAAAAAAGTCTGTTCCCTTGTATTGGGCTGAGTGCGGACTGCTCGCGCTTGTCGTCATATGACAAACCGGGTCCTCATGATCGTGTTCAGGATCGCCGAACGCCGACTGATGGATGTGAACATGGTCGGGGTTCATTGGATCCTCCTTGACAAGTCAGTGCAAAAAAACAATCGCTGGATCAATCCAACTCCACTTGAGATTCAAGGCACTGCGCAACGAAGTCATTGGAAATCTCTAATCGGCCAGCCATATCATCAAGCAGTCGCTGCTCCGGCAACGACACCGGCCGGTCGGCGCGAGCCACCAGGCAGATATCGCGCATGACCTGCATGCGTTGTGACAGGCTTGTCTTTTCCAATGCTGATTCAATGCGCTGTGGAAGCAACTCCAGAAGCTGCGCGGGATCGAGTTTGTCTAACGAATAGCCCGCCTCAAAAAACTCACTCAACGTATCCCGCTCTTTATCGCTAATGCCTTCGGAGGCATTAGCAACCGAAACAGCGCCCGCAATAAAGAGGTTGCGCATGGCTCTCGCGGGCTCCGTTTTTCCTTTAAGGTAGTCAGGCTCCATTACCCCCATGATTTCCCGCACGGATTCTTCCAGCTCGGCTTTCGACACGCCTCCGGCACGAATCAACTCAGACTGATTAAAAACAGTCAGCGCCTTTACCCGTAGAGGACTGAACGGATGCGTCAAAAACCAGTCCTGTATCGGCGCGCCCTGTCCCGGCTGCTCACCAAACGCCAGCATGGCATCTACCTGAGAGAGAAACTCGTCGAGACTGAATCGCACCACCCGATCATCTATCAGGCCCGACGCTAACTTAAACAATGCGCGCACCACACTTGATAGATCGTCAGCGCAAAAGGCGCCG
The DNA here is from genome assembly GCA_038111345.1 of Gammaproteobacteria bacterium. GTDB lineage: Bacteria > Pseudomonadota > Gammaproteobacteria > Arenicellales > UBA868 > UBA868. The sequence continues at coordinate 1,375 of JAYNKS010000268.1, forward strand.
GCACGATCTGCTGAGACTTCGGCATACCGGGACCAGGTGAAGAGCTCGAGCGCTAAGGACGGCGAGGGTTGAGACTCGCCCCCGAGGATATAACCGATCGGAATCTCATGATGACGATACACATGATGGCCAAGCTCATGGCCGACCACAAAAAGTAACTCATTATCTGAAAACCCTTCCAGAAGGGAGGATGAGAACATAATGAAAACCCTCCCGTCCTCTGGCTTGAAGCATGCCGCATTGAAGCTTGGCGAGGGGTACACATAAAGCTCAAATGGACTGGCGATACCGAGCCGTTCTCGGCAATGGTCGGTCATGTCGTGCAGATGGCCCGACATCGAACGACTCAACCTGACGGAGGTGCTCAATAAATGACGGCGAACCCCAGGACCTTTTTGCTTTTTCTCGTGGCTCTCGATCTGCTCTTGCAGTCTCTTGATCTCGGGCCGCCGCAAGATGGCCGTGCTTAGCAAAACATCGTTCTCGCAGCGGATCTGTGCTGCATTATTAGCCGTAGACATGTAACGCCAGGAAATTCGGTATCTTTAAATTATAGAAATCGATAATCGACGTTATAACACCATACCAGCAAGCCTGCAGATGGATCGCACTTACCAAATCAAAACCCTCTCCCCTGTGCTGGGGCTGAGCTTCTCCCTATTGATCAGCAACGCATCGGCTGATTCCATTGGAATGGTCGATCTGCCGCACTTTGCTATAGACCAGACCGAAGTCACCATTAGCGCCTTTAAAACATTCAGCGACGAAACGGGCTTTGTCACTGAAGCCGAGCGCAGCGGCGGCGGGCTTGTTTTTGAAGCCGGCTGGAAGAAAAAATTAGGATGGACCTGGCGAAGCCCCTACGGCCTGC
>JAYNKS010000269.1:0-2188 GCA_038111345.1 Gammaproteobacteria bacterium
CATCGGTCCTGTGGAAGATCCACTTGGCATGCTGTTCTCCGAGGAGCTCGGCGCCGTGCTGGAGGTGCCGACGTCGGCACTTGCCAGTGTCCAAGACGCGTTTGCTTCTTCGGGTCTTGCGGAGTGCCTCCACATGCTGGGCTCCCCAACGCCAGGAGGCGACACATTCCGCATCTCTGCGGGCGGGAGCCTATTGATCGACAGCGCTCGCAGCCGACTGCATAAGGTTTGGTCGGAGTTGTCATGCGCCATGCAGACGCGGCGTGATAACCCGCTGTGTGCTGCCGAGGAACATGAGCGACTCTCAGATCTGAGCGACCCCGGACTTCATGCGGTGTTTGACTTTGACTTGCGCGTGAATCCAGCCACCCGCAGCATCTTGGGCGGTGCGCGGCCGACGATCGCCGTGCTGCGCGAGCAGGGTGTCAACGGCCACATGGAGATGGCGGCCGCCTTTGACCGGGCGGGTTTTGCAGCGATCGATGTGACGATGTCAGACCTTCAAGCGGGTCGGCGAGACTTGGCTGACTTTACGGGATTCGTGGCGTGCGGTGGATTCTCGTTCGGTGATGTGCTGGGCGCCGGGATGGGATGGGCAAAATCGATTCTTTTCGATGCCCGAATGCGAGACATGTTCCGTCGGTTTTTTGAGCGGCCGGATAGCTTTGCGCTGGGCGTGTGTAACGGATGCCAAATGATGGCGGGTTTGAAGTCGTTGATTCCGGGCGCCGAAGATTGGCCAAACTTTACGGCTAATCTGTCTGGGCAGTTTGAGTCTCGTATGGTTATGACTGAAATTCTTGATAGTCAGTCGATTTTCTTTTCGGGTATGCAGGGCGCGCGACTGCCGGTCGTGGTCGCCCATGGCGAGGGGCGTGCGTCGTTCAGTGATCCAAAGGCGATCGAGCGCTTGGGTCGTGCAGGGCAAATAAGCCTGCGTTTTGTGGATAACGCGGGCCTCGCAATGGAACGCTATCCTTACAACCCGAACGGATCGCCTGACGGTATCACGGGCCTTTGCGCATCGGACGGCCGGGTAATGGTCATGATGCCGCATCCCGAGCGAGTGTTTCGCACCGTGACCAACTCATGGCATCCGGCCGACTGGGCTGAGCATGGTCCCTGGCTTCGCATGTTTCAGAACGCGCGAGCCTTTGTTGGTTAACTGGTGTCTCAGTGGGAAACCTAATGCACCGTTTTTATCGTTAACCCTTACGGTCTCCGCAAGGGGCACATCTGGCTAGGCGGACGTAGGTTCTGCGGTCGTTATTTCGGATCTTTCACTTCTTACATATTGCCGTAAGAAGGACCGCCGCCGCCCTCCGGGGTAACCCACGTGATGTTTTGGCTCGGGTCCTTGATGTCACAGGTTTTGCAGTGAATGCAGTTTTGCGCATTGATCTGGAACTTTTGCGCATCGCCCTCACCGGTAATCTCATAAACGCCGGCAGGGCAGTAGCGTTGGGCCGGCTCGGCCCAGACCGGTAGATTCACGGCCAACGGCAGGCGCGGATCCGTTAGACGCAGGTGTACGGGCTGATCCTCTTCGTGGTTGGTATTCGTCAGGAAAACCGAACTGTTTTTGTCAAAGGTCAGGACGCCATCGGGCTTGGGATAGTCGATCTGTTTTGCCTTACTGGCTTCAACGAGAGAGCTGTGATCAAGACTCTTGTCCTGAAGCGTGAAGGGCATCTTGCCTCGCAGCCAGTTCTGGTCGACGAAATTAAAAGCGCCACCCAAATAAGGCCCAAATTTGTGAAGCGCAGGGCCGAAGTTACGCGCACCCTTGAGTTCGCCGTAGAGCCAGGAGCGTCGCATGTTGGAGGCGTAATGGGTATGATCTTTTCCGCCCGGATCACCATCCTGAAGGACTTCGAAAACGGTTTCTGCAGCCAGCATGCCTGACTTCATGGCGGTGTGCGTTCCCTTGATTTTCGAAAAATTCAAAGTGCCCGCATCGCAACCCACAATGAAGCCACCCGGCATGGACATACGCGGCAGCGAATTGAACCCGCCTTTCGTGATCGCGCGAGCGCCATACGACAGACGTTCGCCGCCCTCGAGGGTTGGAGCAATCCGAGCGTGGGTCTTAAACCGCTGCAACTCATCAAACGGACTGAGATATGGGTTTTGATAATTGAGATCGACGATCAGACCCAGTGCGACCTGACAATCCTCCAGGTGATAC
>JAYNKS010000270.1:0-2184 GCA_038111345.1 Gammaproteobacteria bacterium
GTCAAACAACGACCACATCTCACCGACAGTTTCATCTCCTACGCGGGTCACCACGCCACCAATGTCATCGAACACGGCATCAGTAGCCCGGCGTTTTGCCTGCCAGTCATCCGGAGTGAAGGGTAACTTCAAGCCTACAGAGCACGACTCGCCGGCATCGTCCTGGTAGGTCATCACACCGGCGGTAGCCTTATCGTGCTGCATGTCATAGATGCGCGCCCGAATATCAACCAGAGGCTTAAACTGCGGGTGCTGGGTCACATCCTTGACCTTCTCCCCGTTCATGTACACCAGTCGACCGTCTCGAATGGATTCCCGATATTGCTCACCGGTTCTGATCATGACTCTCTCCCAAATAGCTCAAATTAAAGGCCGTTACTGATAACGGCTAGCGACTGCCGAGCCCCACTTCGGGGCATAGCCGTCAATTTCGGGCAAACTTGAATCAATGTAAAATATGTTTAAAAGATCTTTTGTATAGATTTTTTCTATGTCTTTTTCGCTGCGACAAATCCGCCACTTCGTCACCATCGCCGAGCACGGAAACATCTCCAGCGCGGCGAAAGATCTGTTTATGTCCCAGCCGGCCCTATCGACCTCCATCACGCAGCTCGAAGAAACGCTCGGACTCCAACTCCTGATTCGCCACCATGCCAAAGGGGTTTCCCTGACCCCGTCAGGCGCCGCTTTTCTGGCACAGGCAAGATCACTCCTCGCGCACTCAGAAGAAGTCGCGGCGGCAGGAAGAGCATTGGGCGTCTCCGTTGAGGGGACCCTGCCCATCGGCTGCTTCTGGACGCTCTCTCCGTTTTTTCTTCCGGGGCTTATCGTGCTCACCCGAAAGCACCATCCCGAATTACAGATTCAGGTCACCGAGGGGCCCCTGGACGAGCTTGAGCGCCTGCTGCTCGCGGGACGAATCGAATCTGCCCTGCTTTACGATATTGATCTCGACACCTCGCTTACACGACACCCGCTGACGCAAGTTCAGCCCCACCTGCTACTGCCCGCTCATCATCCGCTCTCATCCGAATCCTCGATCTCGATACGTGCCCTTCGTGACGAACCATTCATCCTGCTCGATCTGCCGCACAGCCGGGATTATTTTCTGGGGTTCTTCGGCAAGCTGGGTGTTCAACCGAACATTCGACATCGAAGTCAGTCCTTCGAATTGATCCGCGGTCTGGTGGGCAGCGGCGAGGGTTACAGTATTCTGAATCTGCAGCCCGCGTCACCTCAGACCTACGACGGGGGCGAAGTGCGATGTATTCCCATCAAGGAAAAAGTAGCGCCGCTATCGATTGTTCTCGCTCACTCCGCCTCGCTTCGACAAACGCAGCGAGCGTTGGCCTTTAAGGCCTGTTGTGAGGCGTACTTTAGTGGTCCGGGTCCATACTGAAGACCCGCATGAACGAAAGAAAAATCGCAACGGAATGCCCGACGCCCAGCGCAAAGACCACGGTTCCGACGCCTACGGATCCGCCCAAAAACCAGCCGGCGACCAGTACCAGTATCTCGATGCCTGCACGAACCCAGCCGATCGGCTTACCCGAACGCCGCTGGATGCCCGTCATCAGACCATCCCGAGGACCTGGCCCAAGATTTGCGGTGAGATAAAGCCCGCTACCTAAGCCAATTAGCGCCACACCAATCAATACCCAGACGGGTCGAACCCAGTCGCTCTCGAAGCCACTCAAAACCGGCGTCATGACATCGATGGCGATAGCGATGACCACCGCATTCGACAGGGTGCCGAGTCCCGGTCGCTCGCGAAGCGGCCACCACAAAAGGAGCACCGCTACGCTGACGACAAAAGTTGATACCCCAACGCTCCACCCCGTTTGCAGGGACAACCCCTGAGCAAGTACCGTCCAGGGACTCACACCCAGGCCTGCCGCGATGAAAAAGGCTTCTCCCGTTCCGAATATCCACAATCCCGTCTGCAGGATCAAAAACGTTCGTAGGCTGGGCCGGAATGTTCTCGCCGATGGGGCGCTCCATACGGTCGTCGGCACGGAACGGGCCGGTCGCAAAAAAGAAATCCATCGCGTGCTCATACCAAAACGCGTTGACGTTCCAAGCGCACGCTCAACAGCCCAGGGACTGCAACACTTCCCCAGCGGCCCGCTCTCCCGCCGATCCGACTATCCGCTTCGAGCAGCACAAAAGTCAGGGCAGACTGCT
>JAYNKS010000271.1:0-338 GCA_038111345.1 Gammaproteobacteria bacterium
TCCGTCGGGGTGGCGAACATCCAGGCATTCTCTGAACAGCTTCGGGTCCTGCCGCGATATGTTACTCAGTGTTTCGGAGGCGCGGGTTTCGCCGAATTTTCCAGAGCACTGATAGCGATCCAAACCCAACGCCCAGAGTAGTCATGTCGGTCTTTGATCTGTTCATTATTGGGGGCGGTATTAATGGGTGCGGTATTGCCAGAGATGCGGCCGGTAGGGGGCTCGCGGTGGGCCTTGCTGAAGCCGACGACCTTGCTTCGAAGACGTCTTCCGGATCCACTAAGTTAATCCACGGCGGGCTTCGCTATCTTGAATATTACGAATTCAAACTGGTTCGT
>JAYNKS010000271.1:348-2171 GCA_038111345.1 Gammaproteobacteria bacterium
CTCAAGGAGCGCGAGGTGCTGTGGCGCCTTGCACCGCACATTATCTATCCGATGCGTTTTGTGTTGCCTCGGCTCGCGGGGATGCGCCCTTTCTGGTTGCTGAGGCTTGGACTGTTTATCTATGACCATCTGGGGGGACGGCAACATCTTCCAGCAACGCGAAGCATCTCGTTTTCCACCGACGTTACCGGCCAACCATTAAATAAGGACATTCGCTCTGGGTTTGAATACTCAGATTGCTGGGTAGAGGACGCTCGCCTGGCGATCCTCAACGCTCGCGATGCGGCTGATCGTGGGGCAAGTATCCTGGTTCATCATCGCGTCATTTCGGCGCAACGCAACAACGGTCTTTGGGTTATCCGCACCGAGTCATCGGACGGCAAACAACAGGAATTTCAATCGCGTGTCTTGGTCAACGCGGCAGGTCCGTGGGTTGCCGGGTTGGCAGGATCGGTAATAGCGGGAACAACGCATCGAAAGCTTAGACTGATTCGAGGCAGCCATATCGTGGTCAGAAAGCTCTTCGATCACGACCGCAGCTACATCTTGCAGAACCCCGACGGACGGATCGTGTTCGTGATTCCCTACGAACAGGACTTCACTTTAATTGGCACGACCGATGCCGAGCATGAGCAAAGCCTTGAGCAGATTAAAATAGCGGACGATGAGGCGCGTTATCTCTGCGATGCAGTGAGCCAATACTTCAAGGAGTCGGTTAGCACAGACGATATCGTCTGGTCTTATTCAGCGGTACGCCCTCTATTCGACGATGGTCAGTCGGATGCCAAGTCGGTGACCCGCGACTATCAGATCGTTACAGAATCCGAAGAAGGAAGCCCCCCGTTGGTTAGTGTGCTGGGTGGAAAAATAACCACCTACAGAAAGCTCGCCGAGGATGTATTGGACGAGATCGCACGATTTATTCCGAATGTACCGCCGACCTGGTCGGCATCTCAATGCTTGCCGGGCGGTGATTTTCCGTACCAGGAATTCAATCGGCAGGTCGATAAGCTGAAGCAGGCCTACCCCTTTCTTTCTGAGGCCCACGCGCATCGCCTGGTTCGGCTATATGGTACTCGAGCAAAAAACATTCTCTCTGATGCGAGGCGTATCGAAGATCTGGGCCGTTTATTCGGCAGCAGCCTGTACGAAGCCGAGGTTCGTTATCTGATCGATCATGAGTGGGCGCGATGCGCCGAGGACATCCTTTGGCGGCGAACCAAAGAAGGATTGAGGTTCTCGACAGAGCAGACAGATGCGTTAAATGACTATATGAGCGGCAACGTGATTGCGCGTGCTTCAGAAGCCTGCTCCTAACTAGAGGTGCGGCGCTACGGCGCATGCCTCCAGGCGTTTTCTGCTCGGCAGCCTCGAGTGCTAGGGCAGATGGACCTTGTATTCCTGAATGGTGTTTCCGCCGTCCACCACGATCATTTGTCCGGTGAGATAGCTCGCTTCCTCGCTCGCAAGGAACGCGACGACGTGACCCACCTCCTCAGGTGTGCCGGGTCGGCCCACCGGCGTGAAATGCCCAGCGGTGATTTCAGCCTCGCCGCTTGAGCCGGTCTGAATCCAGCCAGGCCCGACGCAATTGACCGTGATGCTCTTTGCGCCCACCTCAATAGCGAGCGAGCGCGTCATTCCCAGCATGCCCGCTTTCGCAGTCCCGTAAACAGAGCTGCCGGCGATGCCAACCAAGGGACCGGTGACTGAAGAGATATGGATAACACGGCCATATTGCCGTTCGATCATGGACGGCAGCACCGCCCGAGTCATCTTGAAAGCCGAAGTCAGGCTCATGTCCAAGCTGTAGGGCCATTTTT
>JAYNKS010000272.1:0-651 GCA_038111345.1 Gammaproteobacteria bacterium
ACCCTGGCGCGACGTCATCACTTTTTGCTGACGGTTCTGTGGTGGACGCCAGCCGGGTGGGCGTGCCTTGCGGCGTTTCCTCGTTGATCTCGATATCAGACCGAATCGCCGGCCAGAACTCCATGCCACGCATATCCTCAAAGGTTGGAAGCATGCTGACACCGGTTTGCACAGGAGGATAGTCTATTGGCGTGGGATCGCTCTCCAGGACGGATTCAATTTGCAGTCGCAGACTCTGCGACGATCTTCCTACGGACGCGTCAGGAGAGCTACCGAGCCATATGGCTATAGCTACGGCCACGAGAAGGCCGGCTAACCAGTGGTGCGGTCGGCCAAGAGACCGGGACCGTGATCGATCGTTACTCGATAGGTACCGAAGATCTTTACCGAATACCGAGGGGTCTTTGTTCATGCTCGTTGTCGCTGGACAATAAAAAAGCGCGTGAATGCGCCTCGAGAAGAGGTAATTTACCCGCCCTTTCGCTATTCGTCAAAGACATTTGTGTTTCAGTCTTAAAGTTAATTCTGAATTGCTCCAACGCTTCGTTTCGTCGAGATAAATGGATTATCCGGGCATCGGTCGTTGATTGCGTCGGGGGCTTTTATTTCCTTTTGTTTCTATTGCTGATGCCCATTCAGTCGAAAGGAAAA
>JAYNKS010000272.1:661-2168 GCA_038111345.1 Gammaproteobacteria bacterium
ATCCTGCTCCACCGATCCCGCCAGACGCTCCGCCGTAAAGGGCAGGCGCCTCAGGTAAAATCGCCACCGCATGATAGATCCTAATTCCCAATCTGACGTCCAGCAGATGCTGGCCGAGATCAAGCGGGGCACCGATGAAGTGCTCCTTGAAGCAGAGCTTGAGGAACGCCTGACAAGCGGCCGGCCGCTCAGGGTAAAGGTTGGGTTTGATCCGACCGCACCGGATCTGCACCTGGGCCATACGGTCATAATCAACAAGATGCGGCAGTTCCAGGAGTTGGGCCATGAGGTGGTTTTCCTTATTGGCGACTTCACTGGGATGATTGGTGACCCAAGCGGCAAGAACGTCACAAGACCTGCCCTCAGTCGTGAGGAAATTGAATCCAATGCGGCGACCTACAAGGAGCAGGTGTTTAAGATACTCGACCCCGTCAAGACCGTAGTTGAGTTCAACTCCCGCTGGTGCAGCGAGTTGGGCGCTGAGGGAATTATTCGTCTGGCCTCACGGCATACCGTTGCGCGAATGCTGGAGCGGGATGATTTCGATAAGCGCTATAGGGGCGGCCAGCCCATTGCGATCCATGAATTTCTCTATCCCCTGATGCAAGGCTATGACTCCGTGGCCCTGAAGAGCGATATCGAAATGGGAGGGACGGACCAGAAGTTCAACCTTTTGGTGGGGCGTGAACTGCAGAAGCAGTATGGTCAGGCGAGTCAGGTGGTCATTACATTGCCGCTGCTTGAGGGGCTGGATGGCGCTCAAAAGATGTCGAAGTCCCTTGGGAACATTGTCGGGATTACAGATGCGCCGGATGATATGTTCGGTAAATTGATGTCTATATCCGACGCCCTGATGTGGCGGTATTTTGAACTCCTGAGTTTCAAGAGCCTGGCCGAGATCGCGACGTTGCGCGCGAGTGTCGAAGCCGGAACCAATCCGCGGGATGTGAAGTTTGAACTGGCCAAGGAAATAGTCGCGCGGTTTCATTCCGCGGGAGCCGCCCAGGACGCTCAGCAGAGTTTCATCAATCGGTTTTCCCAGGGGGTTTTGCCCGACGATCTGGAAGAGTCAGTGCTCGACTCGAAGGGGCAGGGTCTCGCGCTGGCGCAACTCATTAAGATGGCGGGGCTGGCGGCCAGTACGTCCGAAGCCATGCGCCTGGTCGCTCAGGGGGCCGTGCGGTTTGAAGGCGAGCGTCTAGAAGATCCTAAAAAGCTGCTTTCTGTGGGCACCAAAGGCATTATTCAGGTTGGAAAACGGCGTCTGGCCAAGATTTCCATCCAATAGGACGGACCTCAAATACCCCCGACCGGCAGCGCGGTGCACCCGGCAAATCCAGGTTAAATTTTGGCTCCAGGGTGGGCTGAAAAGAATTTACAAAAATAATGTAAAAATCGCTTGGAAGCGGTTATCCACCTCTGTATAATCCGCCCCTCTTCGGGCAAGCCCAGCCGGGTGCGCCCCGATCTTTAACAATTTACAGGCAGATTGTGTGGGCGCTCTTGC
>JAYNKS010000273.1:0-2165 GCA_038111345.1 Gammaproteobacteria bacterium
ACCCAGAGCATGATCAGCCGAATGGAGGAAAAGTTGTCCACCCATCGCATGTTCCAGGGCGAAGGCATACGAAAGCTCAAGCTCTGCGAAAACTGCAGAGTCAAGGACATGTTCAAGGAATAGCAGTTATTTGGATGGCGATGGGCTTTGGTGCTCAATGCACCTTCGGTGTGCAGGATTTGAATTAATGGATGCTTTTCAGATACATGGAGGTCATACGCGACAGGTTGCGTTAAGCAATTAACCGAGTCTTTCCGGGGTTGCACGAAAGTGCGAATAGAGCAAAAATCTACTGATCAACACGATAAGTTTTCTTTATAAGCAAACGCTGATAAACGGTTGATCGTGCGAAAGCAAAAAGGTGAGGAGAATAAAAAATAGTGCCAGTGAAGACTGCAGTGGCCGTCGCGTCAGATTCACCAATCTCTGAAGACGATCAGGCGCGGGCCGGAGTGTACGCACTCTTGGGCGCCTTGCTCGTGCGGCCTTGCGATGAGGGCGTCCGTGCGCTGGTCATGTCCATTGCTCAAGACGGCAGTTCAAACGCTGGGGGTTTGTCCTGGGACGGCCTCAAAACGGAAATCGCAAAAGCGAATCTTCAAGATCTATCGCACGAGTATCATGACCTGTTCATTGGGCTTGGCCGAGGGGAGTTGCTGCCCTACGGCTCGGTTTATTTGACTGGCTTTTTGCAAGAAAAACCCCTTGCGGAGCTTCGCACCGATCTTCAAAGACTTGGATTCGAAACGACCGAAGGCACGCATGAGCCCGAGGACCACGCCGGCGCGCTATGTGAAGTGATGAGTATTATGAGCGGCGCGCCGGATGAATTTTCCCACGAGACACAAAAAGTTTTTTTCGAGCAGCACATGGGGTCGTGGATGACAGCATTCTTCGATGACCTGATTAAAGCCCGTGAGAGCGGCTTCTATCGGGCTGTCGGTGAATTTGGCAAGGCCTTTTTACAGATCGAAAAGCAGTATTTCGAGATGGAGGTCTAGCCGGATGTACGTTGTTGGAACCTAATCAACTCTTCCACCGCGTTCCTCCAGGGTGCTTCAGCGTCATTTGGCGCTTCTGAACTGGCGCCCGGTGAAAGAGACTTATCAGCTACCGAGAATGTCTCGGTGGGTTCCGCGAGCGGCTCTGGATACCAGGAGTCAGGTCATATTCGGGACTACTACAAAACGGCCCGGCTGTAGGCTGAAGCGTAACTGTCTTAGGTAACCCTTTTCCGGGTATACCCCGGGATAACGGAGGAATAAATCAGATGAAACTGATCAGAACTGCGACCGAGCCAGCAGCGCAACCGAAAAAAGCCGGTGCTGGTGACGCGATTGATCGACGTACATTCCTGAAGCGTTCAGGGGTGACGTTGGGAGGCGCTGCAGCAGCCGCTGCTATCTCTCCCACGATGATGCGCAAAGCGCAAGCCGCGACCATCCCATCGGGTGGGTCGGGGACCACGACGGTCCGTACCGTGTGTACGCACTGCTCCGTGGGCTGCGGCATCAATGCAGAAGTTAACAACGGAGTCTGGGTGGGGCAGGAACCCGCGTTTGATCATCCGTTCAACCTGGGCGCTCATTGCGCCAAAGGGGCTTCCGTGCGTGAGCACGGTCACGGCGAGCGCCGCCTGAAATATCCGACCAAGCTGGTGGGCGGTAAATGGGTGCGCATCAGCTGGGATGAGGCCATCAACGAGATCGGTGACCAGATGCTCAAAATTCGTGAGCAATCCAGCCCCGACTCTGTGTACTGGCTAGGCTCTGCCAAATTCAACAACGAGCAGTCGTACCTGTTCCGTAAGTTCTACGCCTTGTGGGGCTCGAACAACGGAGACCACCAGGCGCGTATTTGTCACTCCACCACGGTCGCCGGTGTGGCTAACACCTGGGGTTACGGTGCGATGACGAACTCGTACAACGATATCCACAACAGCAAGGCGATGCTGATCATCGGCGGTAACCCGGCCGAGGCGCATCCTGTGTCGCTGGTGCACCTGATGCGCGCGAAAGAGCGCAACAATGCGCCGCTGATCGTGATCGACCCGCGATTTACTCGCACGGCTGCTCACGCGGATCTCTACCTGAAAATCCGACCGGGCACGGACGTCCCGATTATTTGGGGCATGATGTGGCACATCTTCCAGAACGGTTGGGAAG
>JAYNKS010000274.1:0-2154 GCA_038111345.1 Gammaproteobacteria bacterium
GCTATCGATTCCGAGTGGCCCGCACTCAAAGCGGCATTTGAGACCTGGCTGGATCGAGCTAACTTTGATGAATCAGGCCATCAGAAAATTGCGCTCGCTGAGTTGACCGCTCCGATTCTATCTGCTTAAAACCTGTACACTTATTTAAATGCCCAGATCGGCTTTTCCACCAGAAGTTTCCCTGCCCAACCGGGGAGGGAATCGCGTCCGTGAGGCTTTCTTTGGCCTCCTCGATGACGCCGCTTACAGCCTGCTCACTGCGAACGCATCCCTCACGAAATGTGAGCAAGGCGAGATCATCATTCGAAGCGGGGACTCAGGAGATGGCGTATACGTCGTCCTAGAGGGTGCCGTTCAAGTTGTCGATGACCAATCTGCAGAAGTCCCGATCACGATCGCTGTTGTTCTGCCCGGTTTTCTTTTTGGCGAGCACTACATCCTTAACCCTTCAGCTCTTGGAAAACGTGGACAAACGGTCTTCGCGCTGCGCGCAAGCACCCTTCTTCATATAAAAGAGTCTCAATTTATTGAGGCCGTTGAAGGTAATCCGCGACTCAGCATGTTATTTGCTGATCGGGTCCGGCAACAGCTCGACCAAAACACAGCTGCACAGAAAAATCCTTTCGCACTAAGCGATCTAGAAAACCTAGGCATTCGTCCAGAGATAACCACTTATCAAAAAGACGAGGTCATTTTTAATGAGGGAGAGGTTGCCGACGCTGCATTTTTAGTTCTGAGCGGAGCGGTTCGTCTTTCTCGGCAAGGGTCAGATTCTGAAACACTGCCAACGATCGCAGCGGGTCAGGTTTTTGGGGAGCGTGGCGTTCTCACTGGCGATGCCCGCTCGGCTACCGCGCGCGCCGAGCGCCAAACCCGGGTCATTCGACTGACGGCCGATGAGTTTAAGAGGGGCTACCAAAAATCGAATTTGTTCCGCTCCTTCATTGATGCGGTAGACGACAACTTCCGGCTGCCTGGCCTGCACCGATCGCTAACCTTTCAGGGTCGCCACGGTGACGCCCTCGCTATTCATCGCCTCTATCTGCTCGCGGATGAGCGCTCTTTGCTCTCCACTTCGGTTCCTGATTTGGCGTGTTTTGAGGCATTTGTCCTGCCACATGGATTGACCGAGGAGGAAAAGCCCGACAAAGAGATCAAATGGGTGGAGGCCGAATCGACAGGGGACTGGCAATGCCTGAGGTCAATTTCCTTGGATTCGTCAGGGGCGCTGATTCGCTTTTCAAGCGTCGGGGGCTCAAGTGACGCGTCCTACGTTATTGAGCTTCTGACGCACCACACGACGCTTGATCAAGCTCAACTCGAGGAATTCGCCAAAACGGGGCGTCTTCGACGGAAGGAGTCAGATTCCCAACAACCTGACGACTCCTTCATAGTCTGCCGATGCGCCAACGTGAGCATGGCCGACCTAAATCGCCTGAAAGGGGAGGGAGCTAGTGATGTAAGAGAACTGCAAGAGATTAGTGGGTGCGGCTATGTGTGTGGTGGCTGCTTACCCACGCTGCACACCATCTTCGGGACCAGTCGGAATATCTCTGTCGTACCCGATTCTCACAAGACTACCGAGGACTGCTATCGGGTCACGCTAACGGCTGAGGCGCCCTTGCCTTTTGAATGGGAGGCCGGTCAGTTCATCGCTTTATCTGGTCGCATTGACGGGCGATGGATAAGCCGTAATTACACAATTACCTCAAACCCGCATAAATACCAGATCGAACTGTTCGTAAAAAGAGAGCCAAAGGGCGCGTTCTCTAGATGGCTGCTGGACGGCAATCACCGTTTAAAAGAATTAACGGTTTCGTCGCCCCACGGCAACGTTACTTGGGCTCCAGAGTCGCCTTCGACCACATTTTTTGTGGCCGGTATTGGACTGACGCCTGCAATCGCCACGGCAAGGCGATTGGTCAATGCAGAGAAAAATGGCAGTCAGGGTATGTCACCGATAACCATCGATCTGTCGCTTCGCACCAAGGCAGATCTGGCCGCTGCCGAACCCCTGCTTTCGCTCGAAAAAGAATCCAAACTTATAACGCTTCGAGTACGCTTTACCAAGGATGAAGGCCGTATCACTCCGGCTGAGATAAGAGCCATTGCGGAAAAACACAGAACCGGACAATTTGTGGTCTGTGGCCCCAG
>JAYNKS010000275.1:0-2149 GCA_038111345.1 Gammaproteobacteria bacterium
GTTGCAGCATGGCGTCGCGGCCATCTGGAGCGACGATGCCGAGCGAGATATTCTCTGCATCAGCAACATGATTTTGATGAGCTTCGCCCATCGCGCCGGGGTGAAATGCCGTAATCTGGTTGTTATCCTGGTCGGTTGTGATCGAGCACTGCGCGGAATACAGTTCGGGTATCTCGCGAATATATTTATCGTTGATGCCGAGGTTAACGAGCCGTGCACGATAGTCCGCGAAGTCTTTTCCGACGGTTCCCATCGGTAAAGGATCGCCACCCAGCAGGTGAAGATTGTAGGCAATATTTCCAGCGCATCCGCCAAACTCACGACGCAAATGTGGATTCACAAAGCAGACATTCAGAATATGGATCTGGTCGGCGAGGATGTAGTTTTTAAAGCGATCGGGAAACACCATAATGGTGTCAAATGCGAGCGAGCCGCAGATCAGCGTGGGCATGATTTCTCCTTGGAGCTTAAATGTAAATCGGTTGGAATCGATCTCTCATTGCGGCAGGTTAAGACGCTTTTGCGGCGACGCATTTATGACAGAGGCCGTAGAGATATAGCGCGTGGTCCTGAAGGACGAAGCCGGCTTCCTCCGCAGCTTTTTTCTGGCGTTTCTCAATGTCGGGATCTGAAAACTCGGCGACACGCCCACATTTTACGCAGACGATGTGGTCATGATGATCGGCGTCATTAAGCTCAAATACTGATCGACCACCCTCGAAGTTATGTCGGATGACAAGCCCGGAAGCCTCAAACTGGGTAAGCACTCGATAAACGGTGGCAAGGCCAACGTCTTCTCCCTCGTCGAGCAGAAGTTTAAAGACGTCCTCTGCGCTGACGTGCCGTACCGGACTTTTCTCGAGGATGGCGAGAATCTTTAGCCGTGGCTGAGTGGTTTTGAGACCGGCTCGCTTGAGATCTTCACTTTCGGGCATGGCACTTGGGACAGGCGATTTGCGACAAGTATAAACGACCCCTCGATCATGCTATGACGGTAAATCCTTGAAACAGGCACCGGCTAGAACGCCTGATCAATCATGAAGACCGTTGATGACTCTTCCTCGCTCACGCCAAAGTCGACGCGAACCAACAAACCCTCGACGAAGATTCGAAGGCCGATTCCTCCTGAGACTTTCATGTCTTTATGAAACTCGGCGAGGTCAAAAGAAGGAGCGACTCTTCCGATGTCTGAAAACACAGTGAACTGCCACCAGGGTACCCGATAGCCCAATTTTCCGAAAAGTCCTGTCAGCGGCTGCCACTTTGGTATGAAGCGGTATTCCGCACGGTACAGCCACGCCGAGCGATCAACAAATCGGGCGCCGCTGTAACCGCGCAGACGATTAAGGCCGCCAAGGCGCGCGCCAAGATATTCCGGCGGTCGGTTAATGCTGCCGTCGGGCACCCAGCTTGGGGTATCTGCGGCATAAACGTTTAGCGCGATAACCTGTTGGGTGGTCTGATTCTGTTCGCCGGTTAAAGGGAGATAGCCACTAAGCTCCAATTCATTAAGCCGCCAATCCCCACGACCAAATTGATTGACGCCCCAGCTGCTCGTCAGGCTGATCCGTCCACCTTCGCGGGGTATCTGCCGTGATCCGGTGTTGTCCCAATCCAGTTGTCCGCGGTATACGCTAGCGCCAGTTTTAGAGGTACCCACTGGGGTGCGGTAATCCTGGGTCTGTTCTTCCCATTCAAAGCGAACGCTCGTGACTCCGCTGGTGAGGGGGTTCCATCCTACGGGCGTTTGACGTTGTTGGGGGAGTACGGGCCGAGCGGAAAGCGTAAACCCCGGCGCGGCGGCAGCGCCGATCGGCAACACCCATCGCCCCTGCATTCGGGCCGTGGTGTTCTTGAGTCCCAGCCTTTCCTCAATGCGGCGGGAATCATTAGCCCGAAGCGAGTAACCCGGATCGGTGCTCGCGAAATAGCCATAATCAGGCAGGTCCCCGTCGTACAGAAAGCCCGTGAAATATAAAGCAGGTAATTTTGGAATCTGATAGTTAACGGCTCCAACAGAAAATCCCTGTGAATTATTTTTGGAAGCGAAACCGACAGCAAAAAGAGCGGCCTGCGGTTGACCTAACCCTAGGGACACGCCTCCTACACCAATCGCCGGCCCAATGTTCTCGGTCGCAAAAACGACCGG
>JAYNKS010000276.1:0-2148 GCA_038111345.1 Gammaproteobacteria bacterium
GTGCATCGTCGGGTGCTGTATGCAATGGCGGAACTCGGCAACGATTGGAACAAGGCATACAAGAAGTCCGCCCGCGTAGTCGGTGACGTCATCGGTAAATACCATCCGCATGGCGACTCAGCCGTGTACGATGCGATCGTCCGGCTTGCCCAGCCTTTCTCGCTGCGATACCCGCTTGTCGATGGTCAGGGTAACTTTGGCTCGGTTGACGGCGACGCTCCTGCCGCGATGCGCTACACCGAGATCCGCCTCGCTCGAATCGCGCATGAACTCTTGGACGACCTGGATCGTGAGACGGTTGATTTCGTACCGAACTATGATGAGACCGAGAGTCAGCCTGCGGTACTGCCGGCGCGGTTCCCCAACCTGCTGGTCAATGGTTCTGCCGGTATCGCGGTAGGTATGGCGACGAATATCCCGCCGCACAACCTTTCTGAAGCCATCGATGGATGTCTCGCCATCATTGATGATCCGGCGGTCAGCCTAGAAAGGTTGCTTGAGATTATTCCCGGCCCCGATTTTCCCACCAGCGGCATTATCAACGGCAGTCGCGGGATTCGCGAGGCGTACCGAACGGGGCGAGGCCGAATCTATGTCCGCGCTCGGGTTGAGACAGAGAAAATGGCTGGGGTCGATCGCGTTGCGCTGATTGCGACCGAACTCCCGTATCAGGTTAATAAGGCTCGCCTTCTTGAGAAAATCGCGGAGTTGGTTCGGGACAAAAAAATCGAGGGTATCTCTGGTCTGCGTGATGAGTCGGATAAGTCCGGAATGCGGGTAGTGATCGAGCTAAGAAAGGGTGAGAACCCCGAGGTGGTGCTAAATAATTTATACCAGCATACCCAGATGCAGACGGTCTTTGGGATTAACCTCGTCGCGCTTCGAAATAACCAACCGAGACTCTTTACACTACCTGAATTACTTGAAGACTTTATCCGCCATCGACGCGAGGTGGTCACGCGTCGCACGCTGTTTGATCTTCAGAAGGCAAGGGCAAGGGGGCACTTGTTGGCGGGCATTGCCGTCGCGCTGGCCCCTATTGATCCGGTTATAGAGTTAATCAAAAAGGCTGCCAGTCCTGCCGAGGCCAAATCGGCGTTACTTGAGCGCGCGTGGTCGTCGGACGTGGTGAACCAGATGCTAGAGGCGTCTCGACTCCAGGAGGGCTCGCTGGACGACGCCGGTCCGGGGTTTGGTATGACGCCTGACGGCTATCGGTTGTCGGCTGTACAGGCTCAGGCAATTCTGGATCTTCGCTTACATCGTCTAACCGGCCTTGAGCAGGACAAAATCAGAGAGGAATACGTTGATGTGCTTAGACGTATTCGAGAGTACCTGGACATTCTTGAGAATCCCGATCGCTTGATGCAGGTGATCCGGGAAGAGCTCGTGGATATCAAGACCAGATACGGCGATGGGCGTCGCACGGAGATTCAGGAGCATCACGAGGATCTCGAGGACGAAGATCTAATCACTCCGGAAGACCGGGTAGTGACACTCTCTCATGAGGGATACGCCAAGTCGCAGCCGGTTTCTGATTATCAGGCCCAAAAACGCGGTGGCAAGGGCCGTGTGGCGACCCGCACCAAAGAGGAAGACTTCGTAAAGCGGGTGTTTGTTGCGAACACGCATGACACCGTGATGTGCTTTTCGAACCTGGGAAAGGTCTATTGGTTGAAGGTGTATCAGTTTCCAGTCGCCGGGCCCCAGGCGCGGGGCCGACCGCTCGTTAATTTGCTTCCACTTGGCGAGGGGGAACGCATTACGGCGGTTCTGCCAATCAACGGTGCTGCCCAATCGGGATTCGTTTGCATGGTCACCCGCCGCGGCATCATAAAAAAGTGCGCGGTTGAAAAGTTTGCTCGTCCTCGCTCGATCGGATTGATTGCTGTGGATCTGGTAGAGGGCGACGAACTGGTGGAGGTGGCTCTGACCTCGGGTCGTTCTGAGATTATGCTGTTTAGCTCAGGCGGAAAGGCCGTTCGATTCTCTGAGTCTCAGGTGCGGGAGATGGGGCGAACCGCGAGAGGGGTGCGCGGCCTAAACCTTAAGGACGATCACGACGTGATTTCCATGTTGATCTTTGATAGCGGTAGCGATACTGGCGATACCGGCAATACCGATAGTGTCCTGGTCGCAACCGAAAAC
>JAYNKS010000277.1:0-2130 GCA_038111345.1 Gammaproteobacteria bacterium
TGCGCAGCTTTTATCGCGATGAAAGCACGTCAACGGGCTGGAACAACACGCTTTACCCCAACGTGGCCATGCCCCATGTCCTCTATGAATGGCAGGGGCTGCGCGCCGCTCAGTTTGAAAAAGGCGCCGATGGCGCGAAGCAACTGGTTGGTTATGAGCAGATGACGCCGGGCGCCATGGACGAGCGTCAGTACGACGAGGCGATGCGCGATCTCACAAACTTTATGGTCTACCTTGCAGAGCCTGCCAAGATGGTGCGCTACAAGATTGGATTCTGGGTGATGATCTTTATGCTGGTCTTTATCGGTTTGGCCTACGCGCTTAAAAAGGAATACTGGCGCGACGTTCATTAGGCTCGCTTGCTCTTGGGAACACGAGCCGATGCGCCACGCGTGGTGAGTCGGCTCGGTCTTGTCTCTTCAGAATATATGTAAATACGGATAGTTTGCTATGAAGCTTTATTCCGGATCGCTCTGCCTTTTCAGCCACGCTTGCCGCCTCGTGCTGAAAGAAAAAGACATCGAATGCGATGTGGTCTACACCACGGACAAGCAGGTTGAAGATATCGTCGCTGAACTTAATCCGTATGGCGAAACGCCAACGCTCGCCGATCGGGATCTCGTTCTCTACGATGGCCTTGTGGTGAGTGAGTATCTGGACGAGCGCTTCCCGCATCCGCCGTTAATGCCGAGCGATCCCACCTCGCGGGCGAAAGCGCGCGTGATGATTGCAAGGTTGCGCCGCGACTGGCTCGATCCGGTGCAGGTCTGTATTGCAAACGGCACAAAGCCCGATAAGAAGCTGAGCAAAAGCATCAGCGACGGACTGGTCGCGCTGTCGGGGTATTTCGCCCATCAAAAATACGCGCTTGGCGATGAGTTCAGCCTGGTGGACACCTACTTCGCGGTGCTGCTATGGCGCTTGCCCATGCTGGGGATTACCGTACCCCGCCAGGGTGCCAAAATCCTCGACTACGGCAAGCGGATGTTTGCCAAACAGGCCTTCAAGGAGAGCCTCAGTTCAGCGGAGCGCGAAATCGGCGCGAGCTGATCCGCGCGGGCAAATGAGTGACGACGATCTGGAACTGAGTTCGCATCGACCGTACTTGATTCGGGCGATACGAGAGTGGGCCATCGACAATAATCTGACTCCGCAGCTGGTGGTAAATGCCAGCGTCACCGGGGTCAAAGTGCCCGATGAGTTCATCGAGGACTGACAGATCATCCTGAACGTCAGCCCTCAGGCGGTGTCGCATCTGGAAATGGGCAATGAATTGATTTCCTTTTCTGCGCGGTTTCGCGGGGTGGCCCGATCCGTGGAGGTGCCGGTGGACGCGGTGCTCGACGTGTTTGATCGTGAGACCCGTCAGGGCATGTCTTTCCCCGGGGTCACCGACGACGAGGACGTCGCGGACGACGAATCGGATTCACAGCCGCCGGCCCGCGGCAAACCCAAGCTGAAGCTGGTCGAGTGATTAGCTGGCGGCTTATCTTGAAAGGTCCGCCACCCGTCCCGATATCCCCACTACGTCCTTGGAAGAAAATATGAGTAAAGCAGCCATGCATGGAACGACGATTCTCTCCGTACGTCGGAATAATCGCGTCGTCATTGGTGGAGACGGTCAGGTGACACTGGGCGATACCCGCATGAAAGGCAACGCCCGCAAAGTCCGGCGGCTGTACAACGATCAGGTCATCGCGGGCTTTGCCGGCGGAACCGCCGATGCGTTTACCCTGTTTGAGCGTTTTGAGGCCAAACTGCAAAAGCATCAGGGCAACCTCACGCGAGCGGCAGTGGAGCTCTCCAAGGATTGGCGTACCGATCGTATGTTGCGTCGACTCGAGGCCCTGCTGGCGGTAGCCGACGCATCGGCGTCTCTCATCTTGTCCGGCACCGGAGACGTCATTGAACCCGAAGAGGGCATTATGGCTATCGGTTCGGGCGGAGCCTATGCCAAAGCGGCGGCCCGGGCGCTCGTGTCTGAGACGCAGATGGACGCCCGCACCATCGTCGAAAAAGCGCTGGGTATTGCGGCCGATATCTGTATCTATACGAATCATTCCCTCACCATTGAGGAACTCGAGATCCCCGGGGCGTGATCCCATCGCCCGGCTCTGCTCGTCTGCGGGC
>JAYNKS010000278.1:0-2110 GCA_038111345.1 Gammaproteobacteria bacterium
CCCGCATAAAGATTCTCTCTCATCTTGATATCGCCGAGCGACGTGCCCCGCAGGATGGGCGCATGAAACTCAAGCTCTCCAAGAATCATGAAATTGATTTTCGGGTCAGCACGCTGCCCACCCAGTTTGGCGAGAAGGTCGTCATCCGTGTGCTGGATAGCTCCGGCTCGGATCTCAGTCTGCAGGCCCTGGGGCTGGAGGCCGATCAATTCAAACTATATGAAGAGGCTATCCACAAGCCCTACGGCATGATTCTGGTTACGGGCCCAACCGGCAGCGGCAAAACCGTCTCGCTCTATTCGGCCCTGGCCACGCTGAATTCACCCGAAATCAACATCTCGAGCGTTGAAGACCCCATCGAGATCAATCTGCCCGGAATCAACCAGGTGGCGATAAACGAGCGGGCGAACCTCACATTTGCCACCGCGCTGCGCGCCTTTTTGCGGCAGGACCCGGACATCATCATGGTGGGTGAGATTCGCGATCTGGAAACGGCCGATATCGCCGTCAAGGCCTCCCAAACCGGCCACCTGGTGCTATCAACGTTGCATACCAACGACGCGCCAGCCACCATCGTGCGCATGCTCAACATGGGCGTGGAGCCCTTTAACGTCGCCTCTTCCGTGCACCTCATCATGGCGCAACGGCTGGTGCGTAAGCTCTGCACCGAGTGTCGAAAACCCGCCCAACACTCCGAGGAGATGTTGCTGCGCGCAGGCTTCTCGGCCACTGGCGATCTGAGCAAACTGAATCTCTACGGACCGGTCGGCTGTGACGAATGCACCGGCGGCTTTAAAGGTCGCACGGGTATTTTTCAGGTGATGCCGGTAACAGAGGCGATCTCGCAGATGATTATCGCCGGCGCCGGACAGGACCAAATCGAAAAGCAGGCGGCTCTTGACGGTGTTATTACTTTGCGCCAATCTGGTCTCAATAAGGTACGCACGGGCATAACAAGCCTCGAAGAAGTTCTCCGCGTCACTAGCTCGTAACCCAATGGCAAAAACGAGCGGCAGCAAAAACGAAGTTTATGCCTGGGCCGGCACCGACCGACAGGGCAAAAAAGTCTCCGGCGAAATGGATGCGCAGGGCCCGGCCTTTGTTCGGGCGGTGCTGCGCCGACAGGGCGTGATTATCAAAAGCGTCAAGAAAAAACCAAAGCCACTTTTTGCCAAGAAGATAAAACCCAAGGACGTCGCCATTGCCAGCAGGCAGATTGCGTCGATGTTAAGCGCAGGCATACCCATTGCGCAGTCCTATAAGGCGATCGCCGCGGGTAGCGATCACGCCAAAATTCAGGAGGTCTTTGATGCCATTCGCGTGGATGTCGAAGGCGGCACCAACCTGAGCGAAGCGCTGGCAAAATATCCCAAACAGTTTGATTCGCTTTATACGAGCCTCGTATCTGTCGGCGAGCGCTCCGGAAACCTTGACGATCTGATGGAAAAGATCGCCACCTACAAAGAGAACATTGAGGAGATCAAGGCCAAAGTCAAAGGCGCGATGTGGTATCCCGTTGCCGTCCTAGTCGTGGGTTTTCTCGTTACTGCTCTTCTTCTGGTTTTCGTTATTCCACAGTTTGAAAATCTTTTTTCAAGTTTTGGAGCCAGCCTTCCCGCGCTGACGGCGGCCATGATCGAGCTCAGCCGCGGCTTCCGCGATAACTGGATCATGATCTTCGGCGGATTGTTTGGCACCATCGTTATCTTGGTCATGACATATCGGCGCTCTGCCGCCATGCGACATAACGTGGATCGGCTCTCTCTGAAGATGCCTATCTTTGGCAAGATCCTGCAGAAGTCAGCCATCGCGCGATATGCCCGCACGATGGCCACCATGTTTGGCTCCGGCGTCACGCTGGTGGATGGCCTTCAGTCCGTGGCTGGAGCCACCGGCAACCTCGTCTATCACGATGCCTGTCTTGAAATTCGCGAGGAGGTCAGCACCGGACAAGCGCTCTCTATTGCCATGGCGCAGACCGGGCTGTTCCCGACCATGGTGCTGCAAATGACCGCTACCGGTGAAGAATCCGGCGAGCTTGAAAGCATGCTTAATAAAGCCGCCGATTTTTATGAGCGCGAAGTGCGCGAGGCCGTGGACAACATGAGCA
>JAYNKS010000279.1:0-2089 GCA_038111345.1 Gammaproteobacteria bacterium
CATCATGCCGGATGCAAGGTACGTTCGGCCGCAACACAATGGGCGCGAGGATCGATCCACCGATTTTGGAAAGTGCACGCGATATCCTGCGGCGAGCAAGACCTTAAGAGCAGCGTTCAGGTTATCGGGCTCAAAGTATCGGTTAAAGGTATCCCCAAACAGCACCACCTCCCCTGAGTGAGCCTCTCCCAGAAACGCGGGCCTATCCCGAAACGGTTTGTCATTCCAGCGCGGTAACGGTCGATCTGCGCTCAGCCCAAGCCATGACTCACCGGCACGGCGAAGCCATGAGCTGTTGTTTCTAAGATTGGCCAGCGCGGGCGCTCGACTAAGAAAGCGCGCATACCGTGGCAGATGACCAATTAGCCGCTCACGCAGCGGTCGAGGGTGTCGCTGATAGTAATGATGAAGAAACTCGGTCTTCATCTTCGCCATATCGACACCGGTTGGGCACTCACGCTTACATCCTTTGCAGCCGACACACAGCTGCATCGTCTCTAGCATCTCCGGAGCCGTAAAAGCCTCTCCCTCCAGCTGATTCGAGAGCGCCAGTCGAAGACTGTTTGCCCGGCCGCGCGTCAGATGCTTTTCGTTCCGGGAAATTCGGTACGACGGACACATTACGCCTGCATCGAACTTCCGGCAGGCGCCGTTGTTGTTGCACATTTCGACCGCGCCGCCAAACCCGCCCCACGCCGACCAATCGAACCCACCCTTTACGTCCTGCGTACGATAGCCGGGCTTGTATCGGAACAAGGAGCGGTCATCCATCTTTGACGGATTCACGATTTTCCCGGGATTGAAAAGACCCTTCGGATCGAACAATGCTTTGACCTGACCGAAGGCTTTAACCATCGCCTCACCAAACATGGGCTTATGAAACTCGGATCGCACCAGACCATCCCCATGTTCACCCGAGTGAGAGCCTTTATACTCGCGCACCATTTCAAAGGCCTCCTCCGCAATGGCGCGCATCTTCTTAACGTCGACATCCTGTTTCACGTTCAACACCGGGCGTACGTGCAGACACCCCACTGACGCATGGGCATACCAGGTTCCGGATGTGCCGTGTTTTGAGAAAACATCGGTCAGCCTCCGGGTGTACTCCGCGAGATCTTCAAGACGCACCGCACAGTCTTCAATGAAAGAGATAGGTTTTCCGTCGCCTTTCATAGACATCATAATGTTGAGGCCCGCCTTTCGAACTTCCCAGATCTCTTTTTGAAAAGCAGGGTCGATCGCATCGACGACAGCGTCCTCAAAACCAAGATCGCCCATGAGCTCGTGCAGTCGGTCAATGGCCTGCACCTGCTTGCTCTGGTCATCGCCAGAGAACTCAACCAGCAAAATGGCGTCGGGCTCACCTCGCACGCATCGCTCAATCACGGGACGAAACAGCGGAATATCACGCGACAGCTGGATCATCGTCCGATCCACCAGCTCAACCGCACTGGGTTGCAGCTGGACCAAATGCTGCGCGGCATCCATCGCAGAGTAGAAGCTGGGGAAATGGCATACGCCCAGCGTCTTGTGCTGAGGCACCGGTGAAAGTCTCAAGTGGATGCGCTCTGAATACGCAAGCGTACCCTCTGAGCCCACCAAGAGATGGGAGAGGTTAAGCGGTTGAGCGGACTGCGGAACCAGGGCATCAATGTTGTACCCGCCGACGCGCCGCTGCACCTTTGGAAAACGCTCGTCGATCTCGTGCGCACAGGACTGACCCAGGTCCAGTAACGCCTTCGTGAGCACGTCGGGCCGCTGACTGTTAGTCCATTCACCAAAGAACGCACGTTGGGCGGTGGCGCCGATCGCCTCAATGGCGTGCACGTTATCGCGCATCGTGCCGTAACGAAGAGATCGCGCGCCGCAGCTGTTGTTGCCGGTCATGCCACCAATCGTGGCCCGACTCGCCGTCGAGACGTCCACCGGAAACATCAGCCCGTGGCCTGCAAGCGCCTGGTTCAGTTGATCCAGAACCATGCCAGGCTCAACGATTGCTGTTTTATTCTGTGGGTCGATCTCTATCAGCTGGTTTAAAAAAGCGCTGTTATCAATAACCAGCGACTGACCCACCGTCTGACCGCATTGG
>JAYNKS010000280.1:0-2083 GCA_038111345.1 Gammaproteobacteria bacterium
GCACCGGCACAGGCGCAGCTGGAAAGGCTGTTCGACGGGCCGATGCTGGTGGCGAGCCAGGTTGCTGAAGGTCATGCCACCGTATGGACGGATTTCTTTCTCGGCGCCGACGATACCGTGCGCTTCCTGGTGCGCGACAATGGCCTGACCGATGCGCAGCGCGGCCGTATCGTGATGCGCCTGCTCGATATCGAAACCTATCGCATGATGGCTTTGCTGGCGCTGCCGCTGGCGCAGCAGGTGGCGCCGCGCATCACCGCGCTCGAACAGGGCCTGGCGAAACTGTCCGGCCGCATGGTCGATTTGGCGCATGAAAGCGAGCAGACCCTGCTGCTCGAACTGGCAGGCCTCGCGGCCGAGGTCGAGACGCTGGCGGTGGAGACGCCCTATCGTTTCGGCGCGGCGCGCGCCTATCACGCGCTGGTCGACCGCCGCATTGCCGAACTGCGCGAGACGCGGCTGCCCGGCCTGCCCACTTTGGGCGAATTCATGGAGCGGCGGCTTTCGCCGGCGATGCGCACCTGCATCACCATGGCCGAGCGCATCGAGGGCCTCTCGCGCCGCGCGACGCGCATGGCCAACCTGCTGCGCACCCGCGTGGATGTCGCGCTGGAGCGGCAGAATGTCGAACTGCTCGATACGATGAACCAGCGCTCGCGGCTGCAGCTGCGCCTGCAGGAAACCGTCGAGGGCCTCTCGGTGGCCGCGATCACCTATTACGTGGTCGGGCTTGTTGGTTATGCCGCACAGGGACTCCACGCTGCCGGTCTGCCGGTGAACAAGGAGATCGCCATCGGCGTGGCGATCCCGGTCGTGGCTTTTGCGGTGTGGTGGGGCCTGCGGCGCTTCCGGCGCTCACTGCAGAAGGCGGGGCTGCATTGAGGGGGCGAATACAAGGGTAACAGTCTACGCGCCGACTACAAATATTGATCGCCCCTGCTTACACTTGGCGTCGCCAAAACTACTTGACGTCTTTCTCCGAGCCCGACAGATTAAAATTATGGCGTGGTAGCCTAGACGAGGGGCCAAGTTACCTGGTGTCGAGGCACCAAAGCGCTGTGGGGCCTAACAAGCCCTTAGGTACGCAGTCTGCGGAAACCCTTGATCTACGGCCCCTCGTCGACCCTCTATGGAAAAAGCGCTCAAGCAAGAAATTAAGCGGCTTTGCCTTCGGGCACAGCGGAGGGTCAAAGGGCGTGAGGCGAAGGCTCGCCAAGACCGGCAGAAATTTGAAAAACGGACGGGGTTGCCCGGTGGATCACCAAAAGCGCCGCCCACACTTGCGGGGGTTCACAAGCACTTTGATCCTGCACACTGCGCGCGAAATGCAAACATAATAGCTAGGACGATATGGAAGAAAGTACTCGATGGCACATACGTACCTACGCCAGCCGTCAAGTACCAAATCCCGAAACCCCAAGGCGGTGTTAGAGAAATAATGGCCTTTGCCATTCCTGATGCGGCACTGGCGAATGTTGTCCTGTGGCGAGCCAGAGAAAGAAATATAAAGCGGCTTTCGCCGTTCTCATATGCATACCACCCTGATCGAGATGTGTTCGATGCTATCTTGGCATTGAAGGGTTTTATGACCGATCAAAGACTGTTTGCGGTTCAGATCGATTTTCAAAAATACTTCGACACGATTCCAACCCGATATATGCGCCGCCTTGTAGATGATCGGGAGCTGGTGGCGGTCGCTATTGGTCAGTCCAATGCCGTGAGGTTATTTGGAATTTCTCCATCCACACGGGAGATAGAGGGGGCGAGATTACTTAGCGATTGGCGACGAAAAAACGTTTTGGCCCAGGTTGCTGGGAAGATGAAAGTTGCTAGAGCCGAAGCTACGGCACTAGAGCAGAGAATTTTTGAGGGGTTTCCTGACGACGAAGATGAGAGGGTGATGCGGGAATTCGCGTCTACTGCCTGGCCACGAAGAGCATCTCTCGTTCAAAACTTGAATGATCCAAGGCTTCAGCAGATCGCGCAACGCCTTATCTTCCTAATGGCCCCGGAGAGTCTTGCAGAGCCGAACCGTTTACGTGTTGAGCAGGGAATACGGGACAGATTGCTAGATCCACATGGC
>JAYNKS010000281.1:0-298 GCA_038111345.1 Gammaproteobacteria bacterium
TAGCGCTCCGTCAGGGCGGGCCAAGCCCCTTTCAAGTAAAGAATCATGGACCATAAGGTAAGCCCGCCGGCTACATAAAGCAGCAACTCCCCGAGGATCAATGCAGGTTGTTGCATTCCCGCTTGAGCAAAGAGCAGGATCGTTATTGAAACGAACTGCAGCGTCGTTTTGACTTTACCCATCCACCCGACAGCCACGATCCCGCGTTGACCGAGTTCGGCCATCCATTCCCGAAGCGCCGAGATGGTAATTTCCCGACCAATAATGATCGCCACGGTAATCATGAAAAGGATCGGAC
>JAYNKS010000281.1:390-2057 GCA_038111345.1 Gammaproteobacteria bacterium
GCGCAGACCATCAACTTGTCGGCGACCGGATCAAGGAAGGCGCCAAAAGGCGACAGTTCGTTACGCTTGCGGGCGAGATACCCATCGGCCCAATCGGTAATCCCGGCAAGGAGAAAAAGCCCGGCCGTAAGATAGCCCGACCCGCCCACGAGATAAACCGCGACTACGATTGGGATAAGCGCGACGCGGATCAGGGTAAGGATGTTTGATATGGTCCAGGGCATGAATCAGGTTGGGCGAAAATGCTCCACAAGTCGTCTCGCGAGATTTACGCTGATTCCCTCTACTTTTACAAGGTCCTCAAGCGACGCCTGTTGGAGCATTTTGATACCCCCAAAATGCCTGAGGAGCGCCTGACGCTTTTTGGCGCCGATGCCTGGAATATCCTCAATTTGCGAACGATTACGGGAAGCGGCCCGTTTTTTACGGTGACCGGTAATCGCAAAACGATGGGCCTCATCGCGAATCTGCCTCAATAGAAGATGGGCGGGCGACTTCGGATCGAGAAAAAGCGGCTGCGAGTCATTGGGTAGGTAGAGGCTCTCGCGCCCTGACTTTCGACCCTGGCCTTTCGCAATCCCGAGAACGACGATATCGCTGGCCAGATATTCAGCAAGCGCTTGATCCGCCTTTTTAACCTGGCCCTTGCCGCCGTCGATGAGCAGGATATCAGGGCGAATCCCCTCTCCGTCTGCCACTCTCGCCATCCGGCGACTCACGACTTGCTCCATCGCTGCAAAGTCATCGCCCGGCGTAACATTGCGAATATTAAACCGCCGGTACTCAGACGATACCGCACCGCTTCGGTCGAAGACGACACACGACGCTACCGGCTGCTCACCGCTACTATGACTGGTGTCAAAACATTCGATACGCTCAATCGGCTCATCACGACCCAGGAGTCGTGCCAAATCATCCATCCGCTCAAGATGGTCTGCGTCAGCCGCAATCTGCCGACGCAGAAAGTCATTGGCATTCAGCAGCCCCATCTCGAGCCACTGGGCTCGATTCCCGCGCACGCGGGTCTTGACTTTGATTCGCCGACCGGCAAGCTCCGACAAACCCGCTTCCAGAAGACCCGCGTCTTTCACCGCGATATTTAAGATAACTTCGCTCGGTACCGACTGCGACTGGTAGTGCTGCACAAGCAGCTTTTGCATGACTTCTTCAACCGATAGGCCAAGCGGATTTTTCTCTGCGAAATGGCGGCTGCCCAGATTGTGACCACCCCGAATTTTCATGACAGAAAACAAGAGCGTCCCGGCTTTATCCAAAAGCGTTGCCACGTCTACGTTGTGTTGACCGTCTGAGATGTACTGACGCTCCTGAAGTCGCCTTAGCGCCAGGACACGATCCCGAAAGACGGCGGCGGTCTCAAACGCAAGCTGTTCAGAGGCCTTATCCATCTCGGCCGCGAATTGCTCGGCAATCTCACTTTCCTTGCCTTCTAAAATCTGGATCAGTCGACGAACGTCGTCGTCATAGTCACTTTTTGAGATAACGTTGACGCAGGGAGCAGAACAACGCTTGATCTGATACTGCAAACAGGGACGGCTTCGGTTCTTGAAGGTGTTGTTGTCGCACTGGCGGACCGGGACCACCTTCTGAAGCTGCGCCAACATCACTCGCACCGCCCCGGCACTTGCGTAGGGTCCAAACAGCTGATC
>JAYNKS010000282.1:0-2043 GCA_038111345.1 Gammaproteobacteria bacterium
CCCATGTGTCGACCATCGTACCCTCGTCGACATAGGCTCCGATATTGACATAGCTCGGCATTAAGACGACGCGGCGGCCGATAAATACACCGCGACGCACCATCGCAGGAGGCACGACCCGATATCCTCCTGCGCTAAATGCAGCCGCGTCCATGCCGTCAAATTTTCCCGCCACTTTATCGAAGTAACGGGTGTCGCCGCCATCGATGACTTGATTATCCTGGAGCAAAAAAGATAGCAGTACCGCTTTCTTGGCCCATTCATTAACGATCCAACCGTCGCCGGTTGGTTCTGCGACGCGAAGGGCGCCCGCGTCGAGTTGAGAAAGGGTGGTATCGACAGCCTCATGTAGGCCTTCAGTCTGTCGAAGGTCAGGTTCCGCTCGGCGCTCGAACGCCGCTTCAATTATGTCTTTAGGATCGGTCATTTGGCTTCTCTGACGTGCGGGCCCATCGTGGACCCGGTAGGGGCTCATGCCCTCCCGGCGGAGGAGGGCAAACTGGTTTTGATTTGATCTGCCAATCGAGATTGCAGATCGGGATCGTTGACCGGCTGTCCGTCGCGATCGGTGATGTAGAAGATATCCTCTGCTTTTTCTCCGAACGTGGCTGCTTTTGCAACCGCAAGCAGGAGTCCAGGTCTGTCTTGAGCAACCACTTCCATTATGGTGGTCGGGTTTTGCGTTATCGAAGAGAAACGGACGGTGGTCTCGATCGGGAAATGCTTCAAGGCGCGCCCCATCGGGTGGCGCCGCTCTGATTTGGGAGCAGCCGGTCTAAGGATGAGGTTCCGAAGACGTTCAGCGATTTTCTGATGGCTGGAGACTGGGGCGGCGTCATCCTGAGTGGCCATCACAACAAAAATAAGAATTACGAGATTCGAAGTGAGGCGATGCACCCGGGCATCCAGAATATTCAAACGGAGCTGGTCGAACCCGGCGGTAACATCGCTCAAAAGCTCCTCCGAGTCAGGGCAGCAGATGAAAAACTGGGTGGTCCCGCTCGCCTGATCAGGCCGCCCATCTACGATCGGAAGTGCGGCGGCTGAATGTTCAAGAAGCAACTTGGCGTGCCATGCCAGAGCCTCCGCACTGTTGCGCAGAAAATAATCAGGATCAAACAGAGACCAGAGCCGGTCGATGGCTTCGGCCTGAGAAGCGCTTAAAAGGGCGCGGGTTTCGATCTGGATGTCGCCCACCTTCTTGTCCGCATCGATCGGCACCCCAATTCCGCGCCGAAGCGCTCGCGATGTGTGGTGGTACAGGTCGCTGAGAAGTTTGCCTTTCCAATCGTTCCATACCTTTGGACTGGTCGCTCGCATGTCCGCTACCGTGAGGAGGTAGAGGTTATCCAGTCGCTCCTGGTCACCTACTTCGCCAGCAAATCGCTCGATGACGTCCGGGTCGGAAATGTCCTCGCGCTGCGCATACCAGGACATGAGCAGGTGCGCGCGAACAAGCCAGGCAACGAAATTAGCATCGTAGTCGCTGAGGTCATGTCTTTTGCAGAATCGCATCGCGTCTTTTTCCCCAAGCGTGGAGTGATCGCCGCCGCGACCTTTTGCTATGTCGTGAAATAAAGCGCCGAGATACAAGCGATGCTTTTTGAACAGACGCTGCATGATCGCACTGCATTCGGGCAACTCATCATTATGTTTGGAGATATCCAAGCGGCGCAGATTCCGAACCACGAAAAGTAGGTGAGCCTCTACCGTGTAGACATGGAAAAGATCGTGCTGCATTTGACCGGTGACCCGTCCAAACGCGGGGATGTAAGCCGCGAGCACTCCGTAGGCATCCATCCTCCGCAACACATGAGTCAAACCCGTCGGCGCTTTGAGGATCTCCATAAATAACGCCCGACATCGGAGGTCCTTCCGAAAGTCGACATTTATGAGGTGCACGTTCTTGCGAATCAAACGAACGGTATTGCCTCGAATTCCGCGTATCTCTGGATGCTGAGTGAGCAGCAAAAATATCTCCATCAACGCGAACGGCTGACGATCGAAGGTGTTTTCGTTGCTGACCTCGATCATGCCATCCAC
>JAYNKS010000283.1:0-2035 GCA_038111345.1 Gammaproteobacteria bacterium
ATGCTGAGGTCCGCTTTTACCGCCAGAGGCGCGCCGATATTTTCGGCGCCGGTTTGCGAGGCGATGGTCATGGATCCAAGGGCGCGATCCACTTGCATCAGCCCGCCTTTGGTGACCACGCTCATCTTTAGATCGTCGAGCTGACCCTTGCCGATGAATTCCATATCTTGCACGCCGCTCAGGTTGCGGATCGTGACCTTACGAATATTGGTCGCTTTGATATCGGCCAGCCTGATCGTCCAGGGCGGCTTGATGCCGGCCGCATCTGCCGCTTGAGCGTTACCAGCAGATCCAGTGGAGCTGGAGGCGACAGTTGATGGCGAAGTGGAGCTGGAGAGATTGACCGCACTGTCGGTCTCGGCGTTTACTTTGGCATAGTCCAGTTCAACACCGTGGCCTCTGCCCTGCGTGATGTCTACCGTTCGGGAAAAAAATCCCGCCAATGAGAAAGTGACCTGTCCTGAGTCAACCACTAGTGCGAATTGATTGCGCGGCGTGGTGGATTGAAAGCGCAGACCCTCAACTGAAACCTGGCCCGGGATCAACGTCCAGGCGCTATCCCAACTCATCGTGAGTTTTTCGGGTTTGATGTTTGCAAGGATGTGGGCCGCGCCGGTGAAGATCAATACGTTGGCGATGACCGGATAGGCCAGAAAAAGCGCGAGAACGATAATCAGGACTCGAGAGATGCGTTTGCTCATAAAAAGATTACTCCGGAAAGTGAACGCTGGCCAAATTCGTTCGGACAGATCGATTTGCTACTATCGGCGTGACGGTTTTTGGGGCAAGAAAGCCAGTACTTAGAGGTGCCCACGATGGTAGCAGACGGACAGATGGCGTGATATCACAAGGTCGACATATGAAAAGGGTGCTCTGGGGGCTGGTTATCCTGGGAATGCTTGGCGGATGCGCCTCGCTGCCTCGCCCGATTGAGCGAGCGGATGAGTTTGCGGCTCCCGTCAGTGGCGATACCGAGCTTGACCAGACGGTGGCTACGCTCTTGGCTCCTTTTCCTGGCCAAAGTGCAGCCCATTTTCTTGAAGATGGCCTGGACGCTTTCGCTGCCCGATTGGCCGCTGCGGAGCGCGCCAGTCGCACCATTGATGCGCAGTACTATCTTTTTCACGACGACGTCACTGGAAATCTTTACTCCGAGCGGTTGCTCAGCGCGGCCGAGCGAGGGGTGCGAGTCAGATTGCTTCTTGATGATATGGGGGCGCACAGGCGCGATCAGCACCTGCTGGTTCTTGCAGCACACCCCAATATCGATGTGCGAATTTTCAACCCCTTCGCCAACCGAAGCTTTCGGGCTTTTGAGTACCTTTACCGTTTTGGTTTTGTTACCCGCCGGATGCATAACAAATCCATGATCGTGGACAGCGTGGTGGCAATTACGGGCGGGCGCAATATCGGTGATGATTATTTTGACGCCAGCAATAAATCAAACTTCATTGACATGGACGTTGCGGTCTTTGGCCCGGCGGTGGGTGATATTGCCGATCAATTCGATGCGTATTGGAATAACGCGTTGTCTTACAGCATTGAAACGCTCGCCAAGGATGCGATAAACGAAAACCAGCTCTCCAGCGCTTGGCGTGAGTTACACGAGTACGCCAAAGGTCAGAAAGACAGCGTCTACATCAAGCGTCTAGAACAGGCCCGATTTTTTGAGTATCTGCGCGCCAGAACACTCCCCATAACGATAGGCCCAGCCGATGTGCTGGTCGATCAGCCCACCAAGGTGATCAGCCCGATCGATGATCTTCGAACCCATTTGGGTCCGGAGTTGTGGCCTTATTTCAGGGCGAGCGAGAGCGAACTGGTGATTCTGAATCCTTACTTTATTCCCGGTGATTCAGGGGTCGAGGTGCTGGCTGACGCCGTGCGCCGTGGCTGCCGGGTTGTGGTCTTGACCAACTCGCTGGCTGCCAACGACGTGGCACCCGTGCATGGCCATTACTCCAAATACCGAAAACCCCTGCTGCGTGCCGGGGTGGAGCTCTATGAACTGCGGGCCGATCGGCCAGCTCAATTG
>JAYNKS010000284.1:0-1764 GCA_038111345.1 Gammaproteobacteria bacterium
AGCCAGACCCGCTCATTCTGCTACGTCGACGACCTTGTCAACGGGCTCATGCGATTGATGGATTCTTCGGATGATATTACCGGGCCGATCAATCTGGGCAATCCGGGAGAGTTCACCATTGCGGCACTCGCCCAAAAAGTTCTGGTTGCCGTCGGCTCTCACGCTGAGTTGGAGTACCGGCCGCTTCCTCAGGATGATCCGATGCAGCGTCGACCGGATATTTCCGCCGCCAATGAGCTTTTGGGATGGGCGCCTGCTGTGGATCTTTCGGAAGGACTGAACAAAACCATCAATTATTTCCGCCAACTAATGGGGTGAATCCCCAGCCGCGGCTGCAAGGCTCATCTGCTGAGCCTGTCGCCCGCGAAAATGGCTCCTAAATTGAACAGGAGCCCTTTAATGAAAAATCTGATTGATTTTGCCGGCTGGCTGGCGAGCACCCTTGCTGCCGCATTTGCGCTATCTCGTTTGTTACCTTCCCGCGAATTGGGTCTCGACCCGACAACGCTTCTGGGTGTAGAGCTCTGTTTGAGCGTTGCGATAGGAAGCCTTGGCTACCTTTTGATGTCTAGCCGGCACGCCCTGGCGTTCTTGCAAAAAGCAGTGATAAGCGTGGGAAAGATGGCCGCCCCCGATAGGCGAAGGCGCTTTTTTACAAATAAAGAGTCGGCGAGCCCGGTGGCCGGGTTTTAAATCGCTTGTGAACCCAAAAATACTGAGCGGGCAGCTCGTTTACACAACGTTCGATGGCGGCGTTCATTGCTCGCGCATCTTTGACGTCGTCTCCCGATGGAAACGCATCTAGCGGCTCACCCAGCACGATCTCAAAGCAAGCACCGCCTTTTCTGAGGTAGGTCGCGCAGGGCAAGACCGCGGCTCGACTCACTCGTGCCAGCTTGCCCAGTACAGGCCAGGTCGCGGTGGGTATTTTAAAAAATGGCGCAAATACGGCGTGCTTCGGCCCAGGATCCTGGTCGGGCAGGTAGTAACAGACCTTTCCGCTCCGGATGGCTCGGATTAGTTGTCGAAAATCATTTTTTCGCTCGACAAGGATTGCCCCAAAACGCTGACGGGCCCTTAGCATGGCCTTGTCAAAAACCGGGTTACGGTTGTATTGATAGACGCTAACGCCTTCGTAATCCAGCGACAAAAAGACCCCTCCAAGCTCCAGCGCCACAAAGTGAGGAGCGAGCAAGATAACGCCTTGACCCTTATCCAGTATGGATTTCAAGCGTTCCGGGTGGCGTATGGTGACATGCTTTCGAAGACGCGCCTCTGATGCCCACCAGATAAACCCTGTGAGTAACGCCGCGCGTGTCGTCTCTCGAAAATGTTCCTTTGTCAAAGCGGCAATTTCTTCCCTGGATAGATTTGGGAAGCACAATTCCAGGTTACGGTATGCGATTTTTCGCCGTCCTGGAATCAGCAGGTGAAGAAGATCGCCAAGGCCAGTGCCCAGCGCGTAAACCAGGCGAAGAGGGAAGATGCTTAGCACGCGCAATAGCCCCAGGGCCAGCCAACTCGTAAGGTAGCGAGGGTGTAGCCGATTGGTTTTTCGTTTGGTCACGCTCTGCGCTTCGCTGGAAGGTTATCGAAAGTTCAAAACGGGTAGGACTGCAAGGTGAACTGAGCCACGCATAAGCGCGGCATTCGCCGCAATAAGTTTCTTGGATGAGCGCATTTCTGAGGGACCTTTCGCCTGTGCTATATTTTTTCGAGGAGCCGTGGCGTTGGCGCGCAGTTTCTTACTTTCTCACCGTCGTT
>JAYNKS010000284.1:1781-1998 GCA_038111345.1 Gammaproteobacteria bacterium
AACCTATTGTACTCACCGCCGAGATGATCGCGGTGATGGCGATTTTGGGTTTGACTGTCTTCTTGTTCGCGTTCGAAGTAGTCCGCGTTGATGTGGCAGCGATCTGCATCATGGTACTCCTTGGTCTCACATCCATGTGGCCTGGCTACGATGGACTGGTGCCTATTGGAAACCTTTTTGACGGCTTCGCCAGCAATGCCGTCATTTCGATCATTGC
>JAYNKS010000285.1:0-1996 GCA_038111345.1 Gammaproteobacteria bacterium
GAGCATGGGAGACCCATCGGCGCACGTCGCGTTTGCCTCGCAGCGCGATCTTCCCGTAGTGGTTATACCTTTTGGGCCAGATCGCAGCGGACCGGCGAAAAGCTATATTGACTATTTCCGCGCAGCAGCGTCATCGTTAATAGGCGCACTCTAGGGCTTATTAGATGTTCCGGTTTCTCGTAAGCGCCAGCCTTCGCAGTCGACTAATTATCCTGCTCGTGGCCGCCGCCATGATGGGATACGGCCTCGTGGTTCAACGCGAACTGCCGATCGATATCTTTCCCGACCTCAATAAAGGTCTGGTTACGATAATGGCTGAGTCAAATGGGCTCGCGCCGGAAGAGGTTGAAGCCCTGGTCACGACCCCGATCGAGTGGGCGATGGCCGGAGCAGATGGCATGACGCGAGTTCGAAGCGTGTCGACGACGGGCCTGTCGATTGTTTATGTGGAGTTTGACTGGAATGTCGATGTTTACAAGGCGCGACAGATAGTAGCTGAGCGTCTGGATACCGCGGATGATCAGATGCCGCCCGGCATCCAGCCCACCCTGATGCCGATTTCCTCATACATGGGGGAAATCCTTTTGACCGCTATTGTGAGTGAGGATGTTGATCCGATGGCGCTGCGAGAAATGGCCGATTGGATCATTGCGCCGCGACTAAGAGCCATTCCCGGCGTAAGTCGAGTCGTCCCGCTTGGGGGTTTGGTGCGACAGTACCACGTCATCCCTGATCTGATGCGGATGAACCAATTAGGAATCTCCATTAGCGATATCGAAGAGGCTGTCCAACAGTTCGGCAGTAACACGGGAGGCGGAGTCGTTGACGAGACGTCGCAGGAATTTCTCATCCGAAATATCGGACGCACCACAAGCCTGGACGAGTTGCGCAACCTATCTATCGGCATGCGAGGCAGTCAGCCGATTCTCCTTCATCAAGTGGCTGGCGTAGAGTTTGTGCCAAAGCAGAGACGGGGCGATGGCGGGCTTAATGGTCTGGATGCCGTATTGCTTTCTGTTCAGAAGCAGCCGGGTGCGGACACGCTGAGACTCACAGAAGAGATCGATCTCGTTTTGGCGGAATTAAGCGAGACATTTCCAGCAAGTTTAAAGATTGATGATTACGTCTTTCGTCAAGCCGATTTCATCGAGGCATCGATCTTCAATCTGAAGAAAGTATTGGTCGAAGCGGTTCTTGCGGTTACGGTTATTTTGTTTTTGTTTCTCGCTAATGTCCGCACGACATCGATATCGCTAGTGGCTATTCCACTATCTTTACTCACCACGTTAATCGTCTTTAAATTGCTTGGACTGACGATCAATACGATGACCTTGGGCGGCCTTGCTATAGCAATCGGTGAGCTCGTCGACGATGCCGTGGTTGATGTGGAGAATATTTACCGACGACTGTCAGAAAACCGGCTTCTGAAAGTGCCCAGGGCGACCTTGCTAGTCGTTGCAGATGCCTCTCAGGAGATTCGCTCAGGGATCGTCTACTCGACGTTTATCATCGTCCTGGTGTTCGTGCCGATTTTCGCTGTTCCGGGGATTGAGGGAAGAATGTTCGCTCCTCTCGGGATGGCGTACATCATCTCTATTCTTGCGAGTTTGCTGGTCTCGATTACCGTAACCCCAGTGCTTTGCTCGCATTTGCTGCCGAACATGAAGCGTCTCTCCCATCAAGAGACCTGGACGGTTCGGAAATTGAAGACTTGGAACGAGCGCATTCTTCATAGGGTCATGGACCGACCGGCACCGATCTTTCTGGCGCTGACCGTTGCTGTCGGAGTAGCGGCTTTTACAGTACCCACCTTGCCGAGAACCTTTTTGCCCGCCTTTCAGGAGGGGTCTTTAACAGTGTCGGTCGCGCTTCAGCCCGGAATCTCACTGGATGAATCGGTCAAAATTGGAAAGGTTGTTGAGCGTCTGATCATGCAGGTGCCGGAGGTAGTCAGCGTCGGTCGTCGAACGGGTCGATCGGAGCAGGATGAGCACGC
>JAYNKS010000286.1:0-1969 GCA_038111345.1 Gammaproteobacteria bacterium
GGAATGTACCGTCTTGATGCCATGTCACCTCACCGCCAATCCCCGGTTGCTTAAAAATCAACATGGACTGCAGCAAGAGCGGATCGCCTAGGCCTAACTGTCGAGCAAGGATAGCCAGGGGCGCCTGATAAGAAAATCGCTCAAATACGGGATCCAGATCATGAAGCGCATGACCGATTTTATTGACCGCCTGGGTTTTGGGAACCGTCAATCGACCGCGCTCATCGACCGCATTCTCTTCTAGAAAACACCGGATCTTGTCACCCGATGTCTCAAAATAATCGGACGCCGCATGCGTTGGATTTCGCGTGGAAAATATTGCTACCGTTTCATCAATATCGAAATCATCAACCAGGCGGTTTGCGGCCTGCTTTAGCTCGTCACAAACGGAGGTGGTCAAAAAATCCTCAACGACCAGGCATCCTGAATCACGCCATCGTGCGAGCGCGGTCTTGTCCAACTGGCCAAGCGCGCTCGCGTGCACACCAGGAACGGCTATCGCACTTTTCATCAGGCTTGTCCGGAAGTCTCATTTTTGAGCGCGTTTAGAAACGACGCGCCGCTTTGAAGAGGGGCAAGACCCAAATGCTCGGCGAGGGTTTGTCCGGCATCGGCAAAACTCGTCCGCGCGCCAAGATCTGCAGCCACAAGCCCGGGGCCAAAGGCCAATACCGGCACATTTTCCCGAGTGTGATCATGGCCTTGGAGGGTGGGATCGCAGCCATGATCGGCCGTCGCCAATACAAGATCATGTGGCTGTAGCGTATCCATCAGTTCCGGAATCCTGGCATCCAGCGCCTCCAGCGCTGCCGCATAACCCGCAATATCGCGACGGTGGCCATAGAGCATGTCGAAATCCACAAAATTCGTGAAGATAAGCGATTGATCTGGCGCCGCTTTTATCGCCTTAAGCGTCTCGTCGAACAAAGCCATATTGCCGTCCGCCTTAATCTTTTTGGTCACGCCACTGCCGGCATAGATATCCGACACCTTACCAACCGCAACAACCTCTCCACCATCGGCTTTCATGTTGTCGAGTAAGGTGGGTGCAGGTGGCGGGGTCGTGTAATCCCGGCGATTGCCTGTCCGGGAAAACGCGCCAGCCGACTCACCCACAAAGGGTCGAGCAATCACTCGGCCCACATTCCACTGATCGACCAGATCACGCGCGATGTCGCACACCTCATAGAGGCGATCCAACCCAAAATGCGTCTCATGGGCCGCAATCTGAAACACACTGTCCGCCGAGGTATAGCAGATGGGCTGACCGGTCTGAATATGTTGCTCACCGAGCGCGTCGATAATTGATGTGCCTGACGCGTGACAGTTACCCAGGATCCCAGGCAGTTTTGCGCGTGCGACCAGCTCGGAAATTAAGGTCTCTGGAAAACAGGGCACGCTCTGGGGGAAATAACCCCAGTCCGTTAGCACCGGCACGCCGGCCATTTCCCAATGCCCACTCGGCGTATCTTTCCCTGCGCTTTTTTCATGCGCGAATCCAAACGCACCCTCAGGCGGGTGACAACTGAGATCCGCGGGCCATTGGCCGCGACTCGCGGCAGCGGCATGCGCGAGACCCAAGCGGCAAAAATGGGGGATAAAAAGCGGCCCGCGTGTCCGCCCCGGCGCCGTACCTGCCGCACAGGCTTCGGCAATATGCCCAAACGTATCCGCGCCCTCATCTCCGAATAAGCCGGCATCAGGTGCAGCACCAATTCCCAACGAATCCAGCATCAAGATAATGGCTCTGGCCATCGGCTAGCTCACCTCTTCCAGAATCATTTGCCCCTCTTCTACAGTCGCTGGTCCGATAACAAATACGCTTTCAAGGCTGTCTATCGCACGGCGCGCATCCTCGTCCGAAGCCGCGTGGATCCGACAGAGCGTATCTCCTTTGGATACCTGGTTCCCCACGCGCGCGATCTCATCAAAACCGACGGAAAGATCAATCTTGTCATCCGGGCGACGT
>JAYNKS010000287.1:0-1967 GCA_038111345.1 Gammaproteobacteria bacterium
TGTTCTTGATACGGCGGAGATGTCGCGCCGTCGGAAGGTCAATGCAAACAGCAGTTTCTCTGTGCTGGGCTAAAGGACTTCAGCGCCGAACTGTTCGGCGGTTTCCAGAAGCAGCTCCCAGACCGAGACGGCAAAGCCTCTGGGGATGAAAAGGTCGTAACCGTCAGCGTTTCGGTAGAGGGTCACACCGACGTGATGGATGCCACTCGACGCCACATCCCCTGTTTTGAATTCAGCGTCCCGAAGATCCAGGGGCAGCAGTCGGCTAAGACATTCGGCGGCATCGGCCCCAGAGAGCCGAACGTGGGTTCGCGAGTGAGATAAATCCAAAACCACGCCAAGGTCAGGGGTCAATAAAGGGGCGCTCCCCTTCAGAATCCACCACTTTAAAGGTTCGATACGCAGGGCTATTCCTGCAGCGCCCTCGGCCGTCTGACCCGGTCCAGGCGCAGCCGCCGCGTCGATATGGGTTTTGATCTCGTCGCCAACCGACGCCAAGGATTCAGGCCAGGCGGCGATCTGCCAGAGTTCGAGTCCTGCTATTTCACGCAGGCAGACGCCAGGCTCCCCGGGTTTGCCGAGCAGCCCCGCTGGGGTTCGACCGGCCAGGGCGGATACTCGATTAGCCATACATCCGCTCTCCGGAGGGATCATACATATGCGGCGAGACAATCTCGACTCGCGTATTTCCCTTGCGTACCGGGTCCGCACACACCAATTCCTCTCCCGCCCAGGCCTGATGGCCGCCGTTGATAAATCCCAAGCCGATCCAATGCCCAAGCGCGGGAGAGTGAGTGACTGCGGTAACCCATCCCTCACCAAAGCCAGAGACACGATCTTCTGCGCAGAGGATGGATCCGGCGTTGAAGATCTCTCTACGATCTTTTGGGAATATGCCGACGAGGCGAGGACGATTAGGCTCCGTTAGGGCGGGTCGGTTGCGAAGCGCACTACCGATATACGATTTGCTCTCGGCGGCCATGCGACCCAGGCCGGCATCTTCGATCGTCACCCGGCCATCGAGCTCGGCACCGGTCACATGACCTTTTTCTATACGCAGAGCGCCTAATGCTTCTAGTCCATAAAGGCATCCACCGAGGGGTCGTGCAGCGTTCCAGAGCGCCTCCATGGCGGCCGGTCCGTAATCGGATGGCACGTATACCTCAAAGGCCCGTTCACCCGAAAAACTGATGCGCGCGATCCGGGCAGGAATATGGTCTTTAAGCTCAAGTTCGGTGACGCCCATGAAGGGTAGGGCGCCATCAGAGACCGACCGAGGATGAACCACGCAGGCCTCAAGCACCTGTCGGGACAATGGTCCAGCCACTGCTATGCCGGCCCACTGTTCCGACACCGACGTGACATGTACTTTAAGACCGCTCCATCTGGTCTGCAGGAGTTCTTCCAGAAAGACCATGACCTTGCCGGCATGGGCGGTGGTCGTGGTCATAAAGTAATCGTCTTCGGCCAAGCGCCAGGTGGTTCCGTCGTCCATCACCAGGCCGTCGTCGCGAAGCATGATCCCGTAGCGGGCCTTGCCTATGGGTAGTCTCGCGAAGGGGTTGCTGTAGACGCGGTTGAGAAACTCAGTCGCGTCTGGACCCTGAACCGCGATCTTCCCCAGGGATGTGACATCACAAAGTCCAACGGTCTCACGTACGGTCTTTGTTTCCCTTACATAGGCTTCGCCGATCCCTTCACCCGTTCGAGCGAAGTACCAGGGGCGATGCCACAACCCGGCCATGGTCATCGTGCCGCCGGCATTCAGATTCCAGTCGTGAAGCGGCGTTCGTCTCAGTGGTCGAAAATGAGCGCCCACATGACGCCCTTTTAAGGCGCCGATACTGATTGGGGTGTAGGGCGGTCGGAAGGTAGTGGTCCCGACCTCGGGAATGTCCTTTCCGAGCGCTTCAGCCATTAGCGCGATCCCGATCACGTTGCCCATCTTGCCCTGATCGGTCGCCATA
>JAYNKS010000288.1:0-427 GCA_038111345.1 Gammaproteobacteria bacterium
TCCGAAAGACCCGACGCCCCACGCCCTTGACCGAGGCCGAGCGCCGCCACGCCTCAGGCCTTTTAGACCAGGAGCCTTAGCCGATGCTTACCCTCTGGTTGGCGGGTTCGGCGCTCTTGCTTGGGACACTGGGCGCCCTGCTGCCCACCTTGGTGCGCTTGGGCCCAGACCGGGAAACCGTCACTCGATCAGGGGCCAATATTGCCATCGCCCGAGAACGGGAACGCGAAACAAAAAGGCAACTTGAAGAAGGTCAGATTAGCGATGCCGAATATGATGCTGCTCGGGCCGAGATCGAACAAAGCCTCGCTTTTGATCTTGATGGCCAATCTGAGTCCTCACTCGCGAAGCGCTCATCGCCATTGACCGCGGCGGCGATAAGCGCCCTACTGCCTATTGCCGCGCTTGGACTGTATTTGAATCTTGG
>JAYNKS010000288.1:437-1957 GCA_038111345.1 Gammaproteobacteria bacterium
CGCCCAGCCCGCCCGATCAAGTCACCCAGACCACAACCCCAGCTTCCGGCGCGCCCGATATCGAAACGATGCTGGGCGAAATGAGGGCGAAACTTGCTGATCGACCCGATGATCAGAGAGGGTGGGGTTTGCTCGCCAATGCTCTCATGGCAACAGGACGGTATGAC
The DNA here is from genome assembly GCA_038111345.1 of Gammaproteobacteria bacterium. Classification (GTDB taxonomy): domain Bacteria; phylum Pseudomonadota; class Gammaproteobacteria; order Arenicellales; family UBA868; genus UBA868. Next base: position 605 of record JAYNKS010000288.1, read on the forward strand.
GAAGCCGTGCCCGCATACCGCCATCTGCTTGGACTCAGCCCCAATGATCCGGAGACGATAATCCGCCTTGCTGATGCCATTGCCATGACGCAAGGTGGAGCGCTTGCCGGCGAACCCGAGGGCTTGATTATTCAAGCGCTGCAAATTCAGCCAAACCATCCGCAGGGGCTTTGGCTTTTCGGCATTTCCAAGGAGCAACGAGGCGCTTTTGATCAGGCGCTTGTCGTCTTTCAGCGGTTAGCGCCTATGGTGGCCAACGAACCCGAGGTGCTTTCGGAAGTGAACGCCGTTATAGCGCGCATCGAGAGTCAGATCGTCGGCAGTACACCCGGGTCAGGATCATTTACCCTGAAGGCTCGAATTGAAATCACTCCCGAATGGGCAAGTGCGGTGACACCCGGAGACACGTTGTTTCTGTTTGCTCGGGTACCTGACGGTCCGCCCATGCCAATTGCCGCCCGTCGAACCCAAAGTTTTTCGCTGCCGCTCCAGTGGGAGCTATCCGATCTGGATCTTCTAATGAGTGGGCAGTCGTTATCCGACTATCCTGTACTCCAGATTGGAGTGCGTATATCGAAATCAGGTAGCGCCAATCGATCTCCGGGTGATCTTTCCGGATTAAGTGAGCGCTTTGCTCCAAAAAACGCCGGCGAGATTACGGTCGTTGTCGACCAGCAAGCGCGCTGAATCAATCAGACTGCCGCGGCTCTTTTTTGGGTCTGCGCGTCCGCGGAGGCGCAGACAGACGCCACGGCACGATCCAGACGGTTCAATCCTTCCAGAATATCCTCGCTGGGGATAATCAGCGAGGGGGCAAATCGCAGCACGCTAGCCCCAGCCACCAGGATAAACACGCCTTCGTTTTGAGCCGCTTGAAGAAAGTCTCTTGCCTTGCCATGCCAATCGTCGGCCAGGGCACAGCCAATCAGCAACCCCTTCCCTCTGACTTCCTTAAAGACACCGTACCGCTCACCAATGGTCATCAAGCCCTCCTCGAAGATCTGCCGACGCTCGATAACCCCTTGCAGAAATGTTGGCTCATCGACAATGTCCAGTACCACGCTGGCTACGGCACAGCCTATGGGATTTCCACCCCACGTGCTGCCGTGCGTTCCCACTTTTAACGAATCGGCCACACCGGATGTGGAGAGCGTCGCCGCGATAGGAAATCCGCCACCAATGCCCTTAGCCGTGGTCATGATATCCGGAGCGATATCAAACCATTCATACGCATACAACCGTCCGGTTCTCCCCACCCCTGTCTGCACCTCGTCGACAATCATGAGGGCATGGTGCTTATCGCAAAGCGCGCGGATCGCTTTCATGAAGGCGGGATCGGCCGCAATAACACCG
>JAYNKS010000289.1:0-1895 GCA_038111345.1 Gammaproteobacteria bacterium
ACCCGGCCCTGCTGGTGGCCTTCATCTGCAATCACTGTCCTTATGTCGTTCATATCCGAGACGCGTTTGTTGTATTCGCGCAGGCGTTTGCAGCAAAAGGGCTTGGCGTTATCGCGATCAGCGCCAACGACGCTGACCAATACCCCGATGACGCCCCGGCGAAAATGACAGAAGAGGCTGGTCAACACGAATTTGGCTTTCCCTACCTTCACGACGCCGATCAATCGGTGGCCAAGGCCTACCGGGCAGCCTGTACGCCAGATTTTTTTCTCTTCAATGAAAAACGAGAACTGGTCTACCGCGGTCAGTTCGACAGCTCACGTCCCAATAACAACGAGCCCGTGACCGGGGCTGATCTGCGGCAAGCTGTCGATGCGACGATCTTGGGCCTGCCGGTTTTGGATCCACAGATACCCAGCATCGGCTGTAATATCAAATGGAAGGCCGGCGAGGCCCCTGATTATTTCCCCGCCTGACCGAATCGCATGCCGCCATCGGTTTAATCGGCATGGGTGAATCCATACTGTTCTCGGTATTTCTGGTGTTCACCGGCGCCGCTGTGCTCGCGACGCTTGCGCTGTACGCACGCCAGTCACTTCTGGTGGCCTACATTTTTCTGGGAATGCTCATGGGGCCAAGCGTCAGTGGCTTCGTTAGTGACCCAAGATTGATTGCCGATCTTGCTCAGATCGGAATCATCTTTTTGTTGTTTCTGCTGGGGGTCGACCTCTCGCCACGCAAATTAGTCGACCAAATGCGCGAGGCGACGGGCGTAACACTCTTAAGCTCTATCGTTTTTGCCATGCTTGGATATGGCGTCGGGGCATTCATGGGCCTGTCAAAAACCGATTGCCTGTTAATCGGAATGGCCACCACCCTATCCAGCACCATCATCGGCTTAAAGTTATTGCCGACCACCATGCTGCATCACCGGCACACGGGCGAGGTGATTATCAGCATTCTGCTGCTTCAGGACCTCATCGCTATCGCTATCTTGCTGATGCTGAACACCCTCACCGGGGACGCCGTGCCATGGATTCGGGCCATCACAGAAATCGTGGGCCTGCCCTTGCTTTTTGGCGCCGGCCTGCTCATTGAGCGATACCTGTTACGGCCGCTTTTTTTGCGTTTTGACAAAATTGGCGAGTATGTTTTTCTCTTAACGCTGGGCTGGTGCCTGGGGTTTGCACAACTGGCACAGTCTATGGGCCTGTCCTACGAGATCGGCGCGTTTATCGGGGGCATTACCCTCGCCAACAGTCCGATCGCCCCTTTTATTGCCGAGAGTCTGAGACCGCTTCGGGATTTCTTTCTTGTGATGTTTTTCTTTGCCCTGGGGGCTGGCTTCAACATAGCGAGCGCCTCGGACGTCTGGATGGGCGCTGTTGTCCTGGCGATCGCCGTGATGGTGGTTAAACCGCTCACGTACCGTCTTCTTTTTAGACGCTATGGCGAAAGCACGCTGCTCGCAGGAGAGGCAGGTGTGCGGCTTGGGCAGATGAGTGAATTTTCGCTGTTGATCGTAGCCGTCGCCGTGCAGGCAAGCGCGATCAGTTCACAAGCCGCAACGCTGGTTCAGGTGGCTACACTGATCACCTTCGTGCTCTCATCGGCTTTCGTCGTAATGCGCTACCCCACACCGATCGCGTTGTCGGAGCGCTTGCGCCGGGACTAAAACCCTATCGTTTTGATGCGGCTTGGTTTTTGACCTCACTGACCGCCGCCTCAAGCGCAGCCGGATCGGCCAGATACTCACTGCCCGCCACCGTGAGATCGTCGTTGAACCGATAGATCAGCGGAATACCGGTAGGGATGTTGTACTGCATGATCTCCTCTTCGCTGAATCCCTCGAGGTGCTTGACCAGCGCGCGAAGGCTATTGCCGTGCGCCACCAC
>JAYNKS010000290.1:0-1609 GCA_038111345.1 Gammaproteobacteria bacterium
TACTTAAGGTTAGCGGTGGTGGTGTCGCTGGGGGTCCACTGCAAGGTGACACGCGCCAGTAGCTGATCCTCTTGAGGCTGCTCATCTGAAAAGGAATCGGGCTCGTAGATGTTAAGCGCGCCCGTTGCAATATCAAGCCGCGGATAGACGAAATCGTACATCTCGTTGTTGTAATAGCCGCCATCCATCGCGCTTGCGCGAACAGCGATTCGCAAACCAACCGTGTCTGATAGAGGCGATGAGTACACAGCCTCCACCTGAGTGGTCTCAGCCTCGAATTCATAGCTGGCTCGCAACTTAAGCTCTGTCTCTTCACCCGGGCTGGCTGTAGTCAGTGATACCGCACCGGCGGTAGCGTTTTTACCAAAAAACAATGCTTGAGGACCTTTGAGAATTTCGACACCTTGCAGATCAAAAAAGCCCTCATTGATTACGCGCCCTTGCCCGTAGTAAACATTATCTACGATCACCGCAACCGATTGCTCAATTCCGATAGATGACGGGGTACTACCGATGCCGCGCATAGTAATTCGCGCGCCCGAGCCGTTAGAGGTTCGACCCACATTGAAGTTGGGTGTGGTCGCAGCTAATTTTTCCAAACTGGTCAAGTCTTTGCGTCGAATTTGCTCGGCGGAGTATGCCGTGACGTGCACGGGAACGTCTTGGACGCTCTCCTCTCGCTTACGCGCGGTCACAACGACTTCTTCTAAACCCGCGCTGACGGTCTGTGCATGGGTGGCTGCGGATCCGCCGGTCAATGCCAAGGCGACGGCGATGGCGATGGGCAGCTTACGTGCTTCGTACATTCGGTTGATCTCCTATTTATGCTGATCTGCGTGGAAATTACGGCTCGAATGCATCAGCAGTCAGCACTTTCACGCTTTTAAACGAAACGAAACCGTATCGTTTCATTTAGGCAAAGTAGATATTATGCTGATCGCTGTCAAGTCGAGATTAGAGCGAGCTAGCAGGCTATTTGCGGCGCGTGGAGACAGGAGAACTGCAGTGCCAAAACAGAAGTCTAGGGCCGCCAAGGAGTTGGTAAATCTTGCGGATCTGACGCCTCGAGCCCCTGGCGGAAGACGCTGGCCAAGGCAGTTAAGTCGGGAGAGTGAAGCTCGCATACTGGAAGCTGCTTACGATGTCTTCCGCGAACGTGGGTTCAGTGCAGCCACTATAGGCGAAATCGCCGAGGCTGCCGCAATCAGCAAGGCCACACTCTACCGGCGCTTCGAGAACAAACAAGCCCTCTTCGAGAGCGTCGTTTACAAGAGCCTCGAACTGGCAGCAGGCGTCTTTGACGATATCGAGCTGGATCTCGATCGCCCTGAGGCCTCGCTCCGCCGCTATGCAATGGTGATTCGGGAAGTCAACGAACTACCGCGTTATCGAGAGATCTTCCGGATGGTGCTTGCTGAGGCGCCTCGGCAGCCGGAGTTGGCAGTGGTCTGGCGCCAAGCGATGATTGATGAAATTCTTCAAAGACTGGTCGACTATTTTCAGCGGCTGGCAAAGCTGGGGCGCATGAATCATCCTTGGCCCGATCTGGCCTCGCGCAATTTTTTGGTCACGTTCGCCGGATCCTTCAGGGGACTGTTTGGGGTAGAGC
>JAYNKS010000290.1:1619-1893 GCA_038111345.1 Gammaproteobacteria bacterium
TTTTATCAGGCTTCTCTTTTGAAGCGCTGGTTCTCAGAGTCTTACCAGACGCCTAGGCGGCAACCTGAGATCAGAACGTCTGCTTCTATCGGGGCACCAATACATCTTGCCGCCCAGAAAGAACTTAAGTGTGGTTGACCTAGTGGGACTTGAACCTACGATCAATCAATGATCAATCAGTTGGTCGCAGGCAGGGCCTCAATGGCACGTCGGATACCCTCGGGAACCGGCGCTGAACGGCCCGATTCCCGATCAACAAAGGCGTGGGTGAACG
>JAYNKS010000291.1:0-1417 GCA_038111345.1 Gammaproteobacteria bacterium
CCAACCTAACATCCACCACAACCTGGCCGCGAAGACGCCGGGTCCGTGATCGTAGGCAACAATCTGGCGGGCGTTGGCGAGTCCCAGCCGGTCTGTGGTTTTAATCCAGTCGGGAGCATCGGGCAAAGGGTGGCGCCCACTGGTTTTCAGGATAGGTCCGGACAAGTCCCGTTCGAGATCCACATAGCGGGCGCCGGGAATGGACCTTCCTTCGAATGCGGCTCGACCCGCATCGGGATCGGTCAGCGAGAACCGGCAATCACAAATAACCAGTCCCTCGCTGCCCAGCTCGGCGTTGAGATCCTCTGGGGCAATTATGGAGGCTTTCAAAAGTCGATCCTTGTTACAGACTTAAAGCCCTATTATCTTGCCGGCACACTCCTAAGACAATGCTAGGAGGGCTTAAGGGTCTACCTCGTTTGAGATATCACGGCTCATCTGGATCCAGATCGTCGTCGCGAATCTGACCCCGCCGCAATTGCGCCACCTGTTCCGCTACCACGGCGACGAGAAGAAAAATCAGCCCAAATACCAGCAACAGCATAGTCCCAACCGAGACCCCTTCATCCTGCAAAATAAAAGGAAGTCCCCAGGCCAGGCCGAACACAATGAAGACCGTGCCGACAGGAAGGAAGATTCGCCCTGGATTGAACATGGCAACAATGTTCAAAATCTCAAAGACCGTCTCGATCGCCGTCATGGTGCTAATCGTGCTCTTGCCGCCGGCCCGGGCTCGCACCAGAATGTCCTCTTCCAGTACGAGGTTGTTTCGGTGGATAAAAACAAGGGTAATGATGTCGCTAAATGCCATACTGTCCGGACAAAGAACCAAATACCGTTGGGCAAGACGCGTCCGATAGAGCTTCATGCCTGAATTTAAATCCTCAATCGGCAGTTTGATTAAACGCCCGGCAAGAAAACGAATCAGCCGACGACCGATCGCTCGATAAAGACCCGACCTTGGATGGTGTCGGCGACCCACCACCATATCGGCTTTTCGGGACAATCCGAACGAAAATAAGACGTTCACGTCTTCCGGGCGATGTTGGCCATCTGCATCCATGGTGACGACATAAGCCGATCGGCAGGCCCGTATCCCGCTCTTGAGGGCACCGCCGTAGCCTCTATTGACCTTATGACGAAGCAACGTCCGAGAGGCATGGGCGCAAAACGCCTCCAGAATACTGGCCGACTGATCCGTCGAGGCATCATCTACGAAGATGAGCTGGTACCCGTGGTTATCGGCGAACGCCCCTAACTCAGGCAGAAACCCGGGAAGGACGTCAGCTTCGTTGAAGACGGGAATAACGATCGTAAGGTCGGGATGATCGACGGGGATGTTCATTCTGGTAGGGGTTTTGCCAAGGCGGCCGTCTTCAGAGAAATGATCGACCGGCATTTTCGCACAGCTCTAGCC
>JAYNKS010000291.1:1427-1877 GCA_038111345.1 Gammaproteobacteria bacterium
ACTCCCTTAATGCCCCTGGTTTAGAATCTTGGCGTTGGGCTCCACGCAGACCTTACCGCGCAAAGGTCAAGCGCGCGGCCCCCTCGAGACCAACCAGAACGTATCATCTTCTTAGCGAAGCCACCTGCGAACATTTCACGATGCCTTATCCGGATCAATCCTCAGCCGATCGGCAATTTGCGCTTGGCGTTATTGTCCTGGTGCTCGTAAAACTCTGGCTGATATCCCCACAAGAGATGCTGGTTCGCAGCTCGCCTCATGACGACACGCTGTTCATAGGTCTGGCGCTAAATATTCTTCAGGGCGATTGGCTGGGCACCTACAACCAGTTTACTCTGATGAAAGGTCCTGGGTATTCGATGTTCATTGCTCTGAGCAATATCCTTGGAATCCCACTCATCCTCAGCCAGGAGCTGCTGTATGTCGCGGCCTGTTTAACCTTTACCTTGG
>JAYNKS010000292.1:0-1871 GCA_038111345.1 Gammaproteobacteria bacterium
TTTATGTCGCAACTACGGCATTGCGTTTGGCCCGATTCAACACGCAAGCGTCTTTAAGTAAGCGCTATTTTCAGGGCCTCCCATGCCCGGCTGCCGCCGTGCTGCTCGCGGCAGGCATCTGGACTGCCCATGTGTATGGCTTGTCAGGAGGCGTCTATCAGGGTTTGGCTGTTACCATGATGGTGCTTTTGTCATTTGCTATGGTCAGCTCGATCCCTTACCGCAGCTTCAAGGATTTTGACCTCAAACACCGCGTCCCGTTCGTTTTTATACTTGGTGTGGTCATGGTTTTTGTTCTGATCTCTTTTGATCCGCCGCTTGTATTGATGACGGTCTTCCTTGCCTTTGCCTTGTCGGGACCAATGAACTGGATTCTGCTGCGCCGCCAGGGTGTCTCGCCGTTTAAGCCGGCTGCGGACTCTCCAGATACTCGCAATGAGGTGATACCCGGGGATCGGGTGTCAGAGCCTTTGGACTGATAATAGGCGATGATCCGCGCCTGATAAGCAGCCCAGAGCGGGTTATTTGTGGTTCACCCCGAGGCGTCTCAGCGTTATACTGGAGTCGTGATCTTCGCCAGACCTTCATCGCTGCTCGACACCTCACGACGGGGCCACGTCGCGCGCCTGACCCTCGGTCTGCTGGTTCTGCTGCGCCTGCCGGCGCATTCTTACTAAAACACATCCTCAAACTTGTACCGCATCCGACCCCTTGGGCGTCGGGGCGCTGATTAACCATATCGTTTTTGGAGCAGGTGAAATGAAGGACCAGCTATTTATTTTCGATACCACCTTGCGCGACGGGGAACAAAGTCCCGGCGCGTCCATGACCGCCGCTGAAAAGATCCGAATCGCCAGACAGTTAGAGAAACTGCGGGTCGACATCATAGAGGCAGGGTTCCCTGCAGCCAGTGAGGGCGATTTCGAGGCCGTGCAGATGGTTGCGGCCGAGATTAAGGACAGTCGAATATGCGGACTGGCCCGAGCGAACCCGGGCGATGTGGCTAGAGCGGGTGAGGCGGTGAGAGGGGCGAACGCCCCTCGGATCCATACCTTCATCGCGACATCACCCATCCACATGAAGGCGAAATTGCGGATGGAGCCTGAGGACGTGTTAGAGAAGGCCGTAGAAGCCGTCAGGCAGGCAAGAAACCTCGTGGACGATGTCGAATTTTCCGCCGAGGATGCGGGGCGTTCCGATGAAGATTTTCTCTGTCGTGTCTTCGAAGCGGTGATCCGAGCCGGAGCGCGGACCGTGAATGTGCCGGATACCGTCGGGTATACCATGCCGAACCAATTCGGTGCCTTGTTTGAGCGATTAATAGAGCGAATTCCGAATTCGGATCAGGCTGTGTTCTCTGTTCATTGCCATAACGATCTGGGTGTTGCCGTCGCAAATTCATTAGCAGCCGTCCAGGCGGGAGCGCGACAGGTAGAGTGCACCATCAACGGATTGGGTGAACGGGCCGGCAACGCCTCTCTGGAAGAAGTCGTAATGGCCGTCAGGACACGCCAGGACGTTTTCTCATGCGATACGCGAATTGACACGGCCCACATTCTTCCGGCCAGTCGATTGGTCTCCAGTATTACGGGATTCCCGGTCCAACCGAACAAGGCGATCGTGGGAGCAAACGCGTTTGCCCATGAGGCGGGCATTCATCAGGACGGCGTTTTAAAGCAGCGTGAGACCTACGAAATCATGCGGGCAGAGGATGTCGGATGGAGCGCCAATCAGATTGTTCTGGGTAAACATTCTGGCCGAAACGCATTCAAAGAGAGGATGCTCGCCCTGGGATTTGTCTTCGAGAGTGATGCTGAACTCAACCAGGCTTTTGCCCGCTTCAAGGAGTTGGCGGATAAAAAGCATGAAAT
>JAYNKS010000293.1:0-1865 GCA_038111345.1 Gammaproteobacteria bacterium
CTATTCCTTCTCTTTTGTTTACCAAACCCGCGCTAGAGCAGCTCACGCACTTTGGCTACCACGTTATCAACGGTGAAACCAAAATGCTCGAACGCTACTTCCGCTGGCGCCGACTCTCCAAAACGATCCAATCCAACCACGGCGCCTTTAAGGCCCACGTATTTTAACCAGCCGGCTGAGACTCCCGCCTCAATAGCGACACGAGCGGTCACCCCAGAGGGCAACACCTTTTCTCGATATGCCGCGTCCTGGGCATCAAAAACATCGGTGCTTGGCATCGATACCACGCGCACAGCCGTGTCCTCTTTTGAGAGTACCTCTGCCGCCTGCATCGCAAGACTTACTTCCGAACCCGTGGCAATCAAGATGGCCGCGGGATCGCCGTCGCAATCCCGAAGAATGTAGCCCCCGCGAGCAATAAGGTCGCGGGTGTGACGGTCTCTTGGCTGATGCGGCAGATTCTGGCGGGAGAGGGCCAGGCTGCTGGGCCCATCCGATCGATCGATAGACTCGCGCCACGCGACAGCGGTCTCCACCGCATCACATGGCCGCCATACCGACATATTGGGTATGAGTCGCAAACTGGCAATGTGCTCGACGGGCTGGTGAGTTGGTCCGTCTTCACCAAGTCCAATCGAATCATGCGTAAACACAAAAATCTGTCGGATACCCATCAACGCCGCCATCCGAAGTGCGTTTCGGGCGTAATCCGAGAAGACCAAAAAAGTGGCGCTATAGGGAATCAAGCCGCCATGCAGGGCTATCCCGTTACATAACGCCGCCATCCCGAATTCCCGCACGCCAAAATAAATATAGTTCCCGCTCGCGTCCTCATGAGAGACGGGTTTTGAACCTGTCCAGATCGTGAGATTGGACCCAGCAAGATCAGCAGACCCACCCACCAACTCAGGCAACAAAGGGCCGAATCCATCCAGCGCCATCTGCGACGCCTTGCGCGACGCGACGGTCGGAGATTGCGCATCCAGCGCATGAATAAATTCGTCAGCATTGTGCTCCCAATCAGGGGGCAACTCGCCAGCCGCGCGGCGTTCAAATTCAGTCGCCATATCCGGAAACGCCTCTCGGTAAGCGGCTAGCTTTTCTTCCCACTGCGCCTGTGCGCTCGTGCCCCGTGCAAGCGCGCTCCAGTCCGATCGGATATTGTCGGGCACTTCAAATGGAGCATGGGTCCAGCCGATCGCCTGTCGCGTGAGCGCGATCTCATCATCACCTAGCGGGGCGCCATGAGACGACTCTTTGCCTTGCTTATTGGGCGAGCCCCAACCGATCATCGTTTTGCAGCAAATGAGAGCGGGTCTCGCTTCATCTGCTCGTGCGCTCTCGATCGCACGATGAATCGACTCGGGATCGTGGCCGTCGACCTGTTCGATCACCTGCCAGCCGTAGGAGCGAAAGCGAGCCGGCGTATCGTCCGTAAACCACCCGCCCACGTCGCCATCGATAGATATCCCGTTGTCGTCCCAAAAGGCGACCAGCTTACCCAGCCCCAAGGTGCCGGCAAGCGAGCAGGCCTCATGAGAAATGCCCTCCATCATGCAGCCATCGCCCATGAAAACGTAGGTGAAATGATCAATAATGGCGTGACCGTCACGGTTGAACTGAGCGGCCAGCATTTTTTCAGCCAGCGCCATGCCCACGGCGTTGGTTATCCCCTGCCCGAGTGGCCCGGTCGTAGTTTCGATTCCGGGCGCATAGCCGTATTCCGGATGCCCCGGGGTTCTTGAGTGCAGCTGGCGAAAATTCTTTAGTTCTTCCACAGGCAGGTCGTAGCCCGACAGATGAAGCAGCGCGTAGTGCAGCATGGAACCATGACCATTCGACAACACAAAGCGATCACGATCGGG
>JAYNKS010000294.1:0-1850 GCA_038111345.1 Gammaproteobacteria bacterium
GCTCGAGCCCTGATCCTTGCCGGGCTTGGCATCAGCGTTGTTTCGCTGGTAGGCCTGGCTTTGGTTGGCTCGCCCAAGCCGGCGGGGTTGGTGTTCTGGATGCTGGGTTCGGTGGGGGCGACCATTCTTGATGTCCTGGGGAATATCCCTTTTATGCGATCGGTCCGCCCTCGCGAGAGACCCGCGATGACTGTGGTGTTTACTACATGGAGGGAGGGCTCGGAATTGCTGACGCCAGCAATTGCCGCACTGATTCTGTTTTTTGCGCCATTTTGGCTTTTCTACCTCGTACTTGCTGTGGTTTTAAGCTTCGCCGCCACGCTCGCCGCGCGACTACCCAGGCGGTTCTGAGCCTTCCGGTCGGTTTTAAGGCCCGCGAGATAGATCAAGGGTGCGACAATTTCTTGTTCGTTCGCCGTCAATGATGCGCACGGACAGATGAGTCGTTCGCTTAGGCCATGATCCGAAGCGCAAGGTAGGGGGCGATGTTGAAGACCAGAATCGCAATCTTGTACTGCGCTAAATATTGAAAGTAAGCTTTGCCGACATCTGCTTGATCAAGACCAAACAGCTTGGCGTGTATCGTTGAGATTCGCTCGCGAATCGCTAATACCATAACGGTGCTGAATAAAAGAACTGCTATGTTGATCAGCGCGGTCCATCCCAGAAAGATCGCAAGCGATTCAAAGGTCATAATATTCTCCAGTATTGGTTAAAATCGAGAAGCTCTGCGGTCTTCTTCTAAACGTTTTCACAGATCCAGATGTCTTTGTTTTTGGAGGCATCCCAGCCGCCATAAAAGGCGTTGTTTTCGCCGTTCGGACAGGTCTTGCTCAGCCACTGATCTATCGTGAGACCCTCTTCGCAGGCCGCGCATTCGGGGACCAGGCCACGACAGCAGGCCCGATCAGATCCCGCTGTGGTGGTTGCCCCTGAGCAGCCGGTTAAGGTGGAGGCGCTGATAGGCAGACAGATTGCAAAGATCAAAGATCCAGTGTTAGCCAGTCTTTTCAGAAAAGAAAATCGTGTCATGATGCATGTCCGGAAAGTATTTCCAAGCTCGACGCGTATTCTCAAGCGTGCGGGCTCTTAAGGCATAATCATTTGGCGCCGACGCGTAATCTTCTCATCAATCGAACCAAAGCCTAGCCATGCGAATTGTATTGACCTTGTTATTAGCGAGCTTCCTCGCGGGATGCTCAACCCTAATTGATCACACGGCCGCAGCGATTCCCGGCTGTGCATCTGGAGATATAGAGATAACGAACTTTGTCCCTGGGCTCACCAGCGATACCATTAGCGTAATGTGTCGCGGCAAAAGCTATACCTGCTCTTACAGCAGCGGCCGGGTCTATGGCTGTGCCGCGCCGGAGGATCAGCAGAGTGCCGGGGTAGAGAGCTAGGGGTTTACATCCTGGCGCACAGTCGAAGGGCGTCGAGCATCGCGCAGTGGATATCCCGACTGCCTGAAACATCACCGACCCGATACAGGTGCAAGCCCTCGCCGTGGTTGGGCTGAGTCCCTCCTTTGGCCAGTACATCAAGATCCATCACGCCTGCGTTTGCCGAATCGTTTTTTAACGCATAAAAAAGGTCATCGTTAGGCAACGTCCCGGCTTCGACGACGATGTGGTCGACCACGTACTCTCGAGTCATCGCGGTATGCATGTTGCGTACCGTCACCCGGGTGCCGTCATCTTCACGGTCTGCGCCAATCAGTTCCTGATCCACCGCAACAACGACACCACGCTCATAAAAACGCTTCATGAACGGAGACATCTCAAGACGCATCGCTTCGGCGCCGATATGGGCATCCTGCGTGTTGAGGGTGACTTCAAGGCCCTGTTCGG
>JAYNKS010000295.1:0-1830 GCA_038111345.1 Gammaproteobacteria bacterium
TTTACCGATTTTTACATCAGGAATCAAGGGCCCTTAGGTACGGGGCTTTCATCAGACCGCTGCAGCCGCGAGCATCCTCGCGCCCGACAAAGCCTTTCTCATGACTCCAAGGACGACGGGTTTTTGATAAACACCAACGTCCTCTCCCTAATTCCTGCGACGATGACCGGGCAAATGCCCAAAAAGGAAACGATTTAGCATTTTATGGAAGATATCAGTTATCTCACTCAAACACGATTTGCCGACCTTGAACTTGATCCGCGCCTGCTGTCGGGTCTTACCGATGCCGGCTTCGAGTTCTGCACCAAAATTCAGGCGCAATCTTTACCCATCGCTTTGGCTGGAAAGGATGTCGCGGGCCAGGCCCAAACCGGCACCGGAAAAACCGCGGCCTTCCTGCTGGCCATATTCAACCACCTGCTGACGCATCCCAAGCTGGAGTCGGCGAGCCCCGTGAGCGTTCGGTCGCTGGTTCTCGCACCCACGCGGGAGCTCGCCATACAGATCTATCGTGATGCTGAGATCCTCGGCAAGGACGCGGGCTTAAAGCTCGGGCTGGTCTACGGAGGCACGGGCTATCAGGAGCAGCGGGAGTCTCTGGCTGAAGGCGTCGACATTCTGATTGGCACGCCTGGCAGACTCATCGATTATTACAAGCAGGGCGTCTTTGATCTGAAAGCCGTTCAGGTGTTGGTGCTGGATGAGGCTGACCGCATGTTCGATCTGGGTTTCATTAAGGATATCCGCTACATCCTGCGGCGCATGCCGCCACCGACGGAACGGCTCAATCTCCTGTTCTCGGCCACGCTCTCGCATCGCGTGCACGAACTCGGCTATGAGCACATGAACGATCCGAACGAGATCAAGATTGAGTCAGAGACCGTCGTGGCCGATCGCCTCCAGGAGGACATCTACTACCCCGCCAATAGCGAGAAGCTGCCTTTACTTCTTGGCCTGATGCGCCAGACCAAAGGGGAGCGCGTGCTGGTCTTCGCTAACATGCGGGTGACCTGTGATCGCCTGGGACGAGTGCTCAAACAGCAGGGCCATGCCACGGCGGTGCTTTCCGGAGACGTACCCCAGAAAAAGCGCGAGCAACTCCTCAAAGCATTCAAGGAAGGCAAGCGCAACGTGCTGGTGGCGACAGACGTGGCCGCAAGAGGGCTGCATATTCCCAGCGTCAGCCATGTTTTCAATTACGATTTACCGCAAGATGCTGAGGATTACGTGCACCGCATCGGACGGACGGCTCGCGCGGGCGCCAGTGGTCACGCGATCAGCTTTGCCTGCGAAGATCACGCCTTCTCGCTGATGGATATCGAGGAGTACATCGGTCACACCCTCAACCGAAAAGAAATCTCCGAGGATCTTCTCGAAGCCCCCCTACCGGCGTCTGAATCGGAAGACCAAGCGGTGCGAAAAGATCGTCATCGCGAAAAGCGCGCCCGCACACGACGGGAAAAACCCGTCCGACGCGCCCAGACCGAAGCCACTCCCGAGAGCGATCACCAGACTCCTGCACCACGGGCGGCTACCCGTTCGGAAAAAACGCCCGCAGCGGAACGTCCCGATCCCATGGAGGCCGTTGCCGGTGCGGCGACGCCGCCAAGACCTCGGTATCGCCCAAAATATGAGGTGCCGGCCGTCGGCTGATACGCTCGCATCATGAACGACCGGTCGGATGCCCTAAAGACTCAGCGCTCTGTCACTCAGGGCGCCTCCGGTCTTAAACGCTACCAGGCCGTACTGGTCGGGTCGTCCAGTCTGCTGCGCACACTCTACTATGAATGGTGCTGTTGGCTGAGCCCGATCCCGGGCGCACTCGGCCTG
>JAYNKS010000296.1:0-1801 GCA_038111345.1 Gammaproteobacteria bacterium
TGTGCTTGCCACCCGCGCGCACACATTTTTGCGCCGTCACAGCGCGCTGATAGGGCCGTTGCTCCAAGCCCAAAAAGGTATCTTTGAACTGGTTCATGCCAGCATTGGTGAAGAGCAAGGTGGGATCGTTATTGGGCACCAGCGGGCTACTGGCCACTACTTCGTGACCGTGACCGGCAAAGTAATCAAGAAATTTCTTACGGATATCGCGGGTTTTCATCTAGAGGCAATGGGGCGGATCAGCTTAAAAACACGATCGGACGGGCCGGTCGCAGCGAAGGAAGTAATTTTAACCGCGACTGCTCCATTCGCCGAGCACCTTAAGAATGATCTCGGTCTGAAATCCACGACGCTTTAAATAGGCCGCTCGGCGCGACCAGTCTGAATAATCCTTCGGAGGCTGGCCCTTGAAGTGGCTTTGGTGGCGGGCATCCGCTATATCAATCCAGGACATCTCAACGGCGCTGAGCGCTGCTTCAGCGATACCGGCATTTACCCCTTTTTCCCGCAGTTCCTGACTAATATAGATAGGCCCGTAACCGTTTTTGGCCCGATGAGAGGCGAGAGCCTCCGCGTACCGGCGGTCAGACAGATGACCCCGTTGGACTAAGACGTCAAGGACCTCTTCGATCAATTCCGCTGAAAAGTCACGGGCCAGCAGCTTTTGCCGTAGCTCTGCAAAACTATGCTCCCGGCGCGTCAGGAGCTGCAGCGCCTTATCGCGGACCTGCGCACGCAGGTCCGCCTCAGGCTCGTCCATTAGGCCTCGACCGGCTCCTCAGCCGTTTCTCCGGTCACATCGGCATCCGATGAGCCATCCGAACCATTCAAGCCCATTTTGCCTCGGACGAGATTTTCAATATGGTCAGCCGTCTCCGGATGCTCGCGAAGAAACTCGCGAACATTGTCTCGACCCTGCCCAATTCGCTCTCCATTAAAGGAATACCATGCGCCCGACTTCTCGACGAATTTATGCTCCACGCCCATGTCGATGAGCTCTCCTTCCTTGGAGATGCCCTCGTTGTAGAGAATATCAAATTCACAGTTCTGGAAAGGCGGCGCCACCTTATTCTTAACCACCTTGACCCGCGTCTGGTTGCCCAAGATTTCGTCTCCTTTCTTGACGGCGCCGATGCGGCGAATGTCGAGTCGAACCGATGAATAGAACTTGAGCGCGTTACCACCAGTGGTGGTCTCGGGGTTACCAAACATCACACCAATCTTCATACGAATCTGGTTGATGAAAATCACCATCGTGTTGGAACGCTTGATGTTACCGGTTAATTTGCGAAGCGCCTGGGACATCAACCGCGCCTGCAAACCCACGTGTGTGTCGCCCATCTCCCCTTCGATCTCGGCCTTTGGCGTGAGCGCGGCGACCGAATCGACCACAATGACATCAACCGCCGCGGAACGAACCAGCATATCGGCAATCTCAAGCGCCTGCTCGCCCGTGTCCGGTTGCGAGACCAGAAGATCGGCCACTTTTACGCCGAGGCGCTCCGCGTAAATCGGGTCCAGCGCATGCTCTGCATCAATAAACGCACAGGTGCCGCCTTTTTTCTGAGCTTCGGCAATCACAGAGAGCGTCAGTGTGGTTTTGCCGGATGATTCCGGGCCATAAATTTCGACGACACGGCCTCGAGGCAACCCGCCAATACCCAGCGCAATATCCAGACCCAGAGAACCGGTGGAGATACTCTCAATGCCTTGACCGGCCTGGGCGTCCCCCACGCGCAACACTGAGCCTTTACCGAACCGACGCTCGATCTGCCCAAGCGCGGCATCCAAGGCGTACTGC
>JAYNKS010000297.1:0-1795 GCA_038111345.1 Gammaproteobacteria bacterium
CTCCGTCAGCAGCCCGGCAAGACCCTCGACCGACGCTTTCAGCTTTTCCATGACCTCAGTATCCTGTCCGGGGGGCTCATCAAATGAGCCGCCCTAAAGTCGTCCTCGTCATATAAGTGCTTATTTTTAGTATGATTTAGATCCTACCCCAGGGGAAATCACATGCGGAATTTTTTTAGATCCTGTCTGTTAAGCGCGCTAGTTGGGCTTTTTGCAGCACCTGGCTACGCGTCTGATCGTGAGCGCGAGGCCCGGCTTGTCGCAGAGATTGAAGCCAATATTTTTGATGGCGAGGTCATTCGCCTGAATGCCAAGGGGGTTGAGTTTGCCGGCGTTGAAATGGCGCCAACGTACGAGCCTCGGGGCGCCGTGATTCTCATGCATGGGCGGGGCTTTCATGCCGATTGGCCCGAGAATATGGGTCCGCTTCGCGTGGCGTTATCCGAAGCTGGCTGGCACACCCTCTCGCTGCAACTACCGGTTCTCGAAAAGACCGCCAAATACTTTGACTACGTACCGATTCTGCCGGAAGCGCTTCCTCGAATCGACGCGGCGATCTCACACCTCAAGGCCCAGGGGATTGATCGGATCGCCTTGCTCTCTCACAGCTGCGGCGCCCATATGGCGATGCTCTGGCTGGAAAAAAGCAGCGGCAACGGGATCGATGCCTTCATCGGGATTGGCATGGGCGCCACAGATTACAAGCAGCCGATGCAACACCCTTTCCCGTTTGCTTCACTGACGATACCCGTGCTCGATCTATACGGCGAGCGGGACTACCCTGCTGTGCATCGTCTTGCCCCTGAGCGCCTGGCACTGATGACGCACGCAGCGAATCCACGATCCGCGCAAGTTGTGCTTCCCAACGCAGATCATTACTTCAAGGGAAATACCGAGGAGGTTGCTGAAACCGTAGCCAATTGGTTGGCGTCCCTACCCTGAGCAAATACATCAGGCTTGGCTTTGAGTTGCC
This sequence comes from Gammaproteobacteria bacterium, assembly GCA_038111345.1. Taxonomy (GTDB): domain Bacteria; phylum Pseudomonadota; class Gammaproteobacteria; order Arenicellales; family UBA868; genus UBA868. The sequence goes on from JAYNKS010000297.1 coordinate 974, forward strand.
AACGCGCTACTGAGCGGTCTGTATAGACTCTTTTTGGGTTTGGGCCTCTCGAGTCGACGCTCTAAGTCCCTCCCACCAGCGGCGCTGCGGAATAAGCGCCGGGCCGAAGCGCTCCCCGATTAACGGCGTCACAATAGTTACGCCTCTATCTTCTGCTGCAGCAGATGCCCGAATAATCGGTTCATCCCAGGGGTGCAGTGATAGATCAAACTTGGCCCAGTGGATGGGAAAATAAAACCGCGCTTTAAGATCGATACTGGCCTGGACTCCTTCTTCTGGAAGCATATGAATCTGCGCCCAATCTTTGTTGTAGGCGCCGTTCTCCATAAAGGCAAAATCAAACGGTCCGTATCGCTCACCGATCTCGCTGAACGTCTCTGAGTATCCCGTGTCGCCGCTGAAGAAGATCTTTAGCGATTGAGTATCGATTACCCAGGATCCCCACAGCGTCTGGTTGCGATCGTTGAACCCTCGCCCACTGAAATGCTGCGCAGGAGTCAGCGTCAGATCAATATGGTCAAACGCAGCAGATTCGTACCAGTCCAGCTCTACGATCCTGTCGACTGCCACGCCCCATCTTTCAAGATGGGCGCGTACTCCAAGGGGCACAAAAAAACGCTCCACTCGGGAGGCGAGGTATCGGATGGCTTTGGCATCCAGGTGATCATAATGATCATGGGAGATCACCACGGCATCAATTTTTGGCAGGCTTTTGATTTTGATTGGATTTTCGATAGCAAAGGGTTTACCAAAGACAGGCAGAGGTGATGCGTGATAAAAAACAGGATCAGTAATCAGGAATTTATCGCGGGTCCTTATAAG
>JAYNKS010000298.1:0-1773 GCA_038111345.1 Gammaproteobacteria bacterium
GAGGCAAAGAATCCCAGACGTAAACAACTAACTCAAACATCAGTAGCCACCCTTTTTACGGACACGACCGAAGCGGAACCGAAGTGGCTCGTGGAAAGCTGACCCAGCGGGACACCGATACACCCTTCAAGGACCGCGGCGTCTGCGCGCACCGCCAGTCGGGTCGTGCGATCACCATCCGTAATCTGAATCAGGTCACCGTCACCGCACCCAAGGGCCGCGAGATCGACAGGATTCATTTCGCAGGCTCGGGCCCGCTCGGCGTCTAGGGTTTTGCTAAGCGCGTTGGCACGTCGAACAATCGGATCTCCCGAATAGAGGGGGAGGAAATGAGCGCACGAAAAGCCATGACGATCGGTCTCGCTAGCACTATCTGTCACTTCATCACCAACCTCAAGGCCTTCGAACACGTCGAACCGGGCCTTGGGCGGCGGGGACGGTGAGAGCGATGCCAGCACCTCGCCGACATCCTGGTAATCAAACCCGGGAAGCGAGAGAAAGTTACCCAACACGCGCAAGACCTTCCAACCCGGCCGGGCGTCGCCTTTGGGCTCAAGCGCCGGTCGCGAAAACTGCACCCGCCCATTGAGATTCATAAAACTTCCGGCAGACTCCGAGAAGGGTGCTACCGGCAGTACAACGGTTGCCTGTTCAGGTACGGCCGAGCGGAAGGCACTAAAACAAAGGACATGTCCTGCTCGACTCATAAGCTCATCCAAACCCCTTGGGTCATGATGATCCGTGGCCGGTTCAAGACCATACAACACGACGGTTTTCGGGCTCGCCCCCAGCATACTCGAGGCGTTCAATCCTGGCGTCTCTGTGCGTTCTCCACCTGCTACCCGATGAGGAACAGCGCCCGTCCACCAGGCCCCTGCCCCATTGCACGGAACCAGCGTACCGAAACTCGCTTGCGCTAATTCGGAAAGAATGGTCCCCAGGATCCGTAAATGGGCGCCGTGTCGGTGGGAAAGCGCTTGCTCGCCAAGCAAGACGGCTTTCGCCCCACCGCCTTCACTGAGTGTCGCGCGCAAGCCCGCTAGTCGATCAGGTGAAATCAAATCAGACTCAAGATGGCGTAGTGCCGCTGGAATCCGCTCGCGGCCTCCTTCGAAAGAACACACCAGTTGATAGAGCCCGCCCGCCAGATCCTTAGGCTTTAGGACCAACTCGTGGTCGACGCGAAAATTGGCGTCTACCGCTCGCTGGCCGAGCACACCAACACGCCCTCCCGCTTCTGTCATTTCCCGAATACGAAGTCCCAGCAGCGGGATTTCCTTTCTCGGATTAGCGCCAATCAACAGCAAGCCCGACAGCGCGGGGATATCGGCAACGGGCGTTTCAAATCCGGGATACATCGGCGAGCAGTGATCATCCGAAAAATCCCGCTGCCACAGCCGATGATCAATATCGGACGAACCCATGGCTCGAACCAGTTTCTGGAGAAGGAACGTCTCCTCCATTGAACTCATGGGATGAATTAACGCAACAAGACCGTGTGCGTCTCCCTCGGCCATTCGCATTGCCTCTGCAGCGGCCTTGAGCGCTTGCTCCCAGGATACCTCCTGCAGACCGGCTTCTGTGCGCACCATCGGGTGCAGCAGGCGATCTGGACTCTCTGCACCCTCATAGGAAAACCGGTCCCGGTCCGAGATCCAACAGCTATTCACCTGCTCGTTATCGCGCGGAACCACCCGCTTCAGATTTCTTTGAACTGTCTGAAGATTCAGGTTCGAGCCAAGACTGTCATGGGGACTGATGGCAGCGTGACTC
>JAYNKS010000299.1:0-1756 GCA_038111345.1 Gammaproteobacteria bacterium
GCAAACGCGTGTTTTTCCCCTCGAGATCAGGCCACCAACGCCTCGAGGGCGCGCTGGATCTCAACCATCGCAAGCGTATCCTGCTCGCAGTAATCCAGAAGTTGCTGTCGGTAGTCATCGGCCTCTCGCCCCTCGTAAACACCGTGCGCCAGTGCGGCGAGTACCCGGGAGGCTTCACCACCCTCGGCCACGCCATCCAGGTCGGCGTAGCTCATAGAGGGCACCAGCACCGGCAGGACATTTTTAATCGAATACGTCCCCGCGTTCAGTGACCGTTTGGTAATGAAGCCCGGATGGCAGACGTGATCGCGCACCAGCGGCAATAAATCCACCACGTTTTTCATGAGGGTGCCGATCTCTTCGGCGAGATCAGGAAACATCTGCTGAAGCGCATCGAGCACGCCAAGCTCAAATCCCTGGTTGTAAACCACCACGGGAATATCCGTGCGGTCCATGGCGTTGATGAGCGCTTCTGCAAATTCTCGCCCCGGGTGCTTTTCGCCATCGGCAAGAAACGCGGCGTGCGAAAGCACACCGTCTTCATCAAGATAGTGAACTGAAAACTGACAGGGCACCGTTTCATAAGGTCGCGTGCCGGGGTAGGCCGGTATGCCCGGCGCCATGGTTTCAAAGTCCATGTAGTACGCCGGCGGCCCAAATCCCTTGAGCGCCGGCTTTAAATCATCCGACACCCAGATCTCGCCTGAGGCGAGGCAGTCAAGGGCAATGGCCTGTTTGTCAGGCAGCTCAAAATCCGCAGGGATATCCAGAATCGATTCGATTCCCTGAGCCCGAAGCGCCGCCAGGCGGTTGGGATGAATCTTGTACAAAAGCCCGACCCACTCATCGGGCTTGGCCGCCATGCAGTGATCAAAGTAATCGCATCGCCAGGGCTTTGAGCAGAGCGCCTTGGTGGCGTAGACCTCGGGCGCATCCGATCGATCCAGGATCGCAAACATTTCATCAACCCGGCCGCTCACTTCTGCGAGGCGCTCATTTGCCTCAATCGAAATATCCCGCCTTAACAGCATCTCCTCCCAGCGAATGCCGCCCTCATCCAGGCGATAGTCGTTATTCACATGAATGAGCTCCACCGAGCGCACATCAACACCCGCGCCGCTCAGCACATAAAGCTGCACGGCCACATCATCCACATGCCCTTTTTCATCGCTGGCAGACGTTGAGCTTTTGACCTCTCGAAGCCCCCAGCCATCCGGGAGCCGCTCGAGGATATCGACTCGGATCCGAATTTTTTCAAACTCAAAGGCCGCCTCAAAAATAGCCGGGGTATCAAGCGCCATCAGCTCGCGCGTGCGCGCAACAGCCGCTTCATGCTCGTAGGGCTTTTCCGTTACTTCTACGCCATCAGGAAAAAGCGCCCACGCCCCGCGGCCAATCCGGTTACCGGTATCGAGCACCGAAAAAGGAAGGGCATCTTCATATGGCAGGCGCTGATGCCAGCCCAGCCAGAGCTTTTTCGCGCAGCGAAGGCCATCCACATATCGGGATTTGGTGAGGTAGGGGGTTTTCATGGTGGGCTAGTTAATCAGACCACGGGCTCCGAGCATGAGCCTGCGCAGAAAATATCTTACCCGAGTGGGGTCGCTGAACGACCGCAAGCGAGGGAGCGCCCCTTCGTCCTAGAGCCTAAACCGCAAACTTGCCGCGTTTGCCCGCATCAAGATGCACGCTCTTGATCTCACCAAAGCCAAGCGTCTTGCCGTTGGCATCCGAGACCTTTTCGATCTGCACGCTA
>JAYNKS010000300.1:0-1734 GCA_038111345.1 Gammaproteobacteria bacterium
CCACAGACCGGTTGGGGCTCGCCAACGCCCGCCAGATTGTTGCTTACGATCACGGACCCGGCGTCTTCGCGGCCAGGTTGTGGTGGATGTTAGGTTGGGTAGGGATTCACAACGTAGCCATTCTGGATGGCGGTTTTGGCACGTGGGAAAAGTTAGGGTTTGCGGTTGATGCCGGAAAGCATACGGAACAAGATGGCGTTCTCGTGAGTTCAGGGGAGCCGCCTGCCGGCGATCTTTGCGTGACGGCGCAAGAAATCCAAGCGGCGCTGGGATCGGAAAGATATTTAATTGTGGACGCCCGGGAACCCAAGCGCTTTTCTGGTGAACAGGAGCCCCTCGATAAGAAAGCAGGCCACATACCGGGTGCGGTCAATCGGTTTTTAGGCTTAAATCTTGCGGACGGGCGATTCAAATCACCCGAAGCGCTTCGGGCAGAATTCGACGCCTTGTTAGGTGGCCGCGATGTCGGCGATGTGGTGCATAGCTGTGGATCAGGCGTAACGGCATGTCACAACCTTTTCGCGATGGAGTACGCCGGCTTGAGCGGGTCTCGCTTATACCCGGGATCTTGGAGCGAGTGGATTGCGGATCCATCCAGACCCATTGAGACTTCTACTTAATACGCTAGCAAACAAACTGACGCTAATCCGAATCCTGGGGTAATACAGTCAATGAAAGTGCATGAGTATCAGGCAAAAGAGATTCTCCGCTCTCGAGGCGTGCCGGTCCCGCTCGGTCAGGCCTGCTTCAATGTTGAAGACGCGGTTAAGGCCGCCGGGGCGTTGGGTGGCGAGCGATGGGTAGTGAAAGCGCAGATTCACGCCGGCGGCCGGGGAAAAGGAGGCGGCGTCAAGGTCGTTAGCTCGGTTGAGGACGTCCGTAAAGCAGCAGAAGATCTCCTTGGCATGATGTTGGTAACTCACCAAACGGGGTCGCAGGGTCAAGAAGTAAAACGCCTGCTCGTAGAAGAGGGCGTAGGCATCGCCCGAGAGCTGTACGTGGGCCTGGTGATTGACCGTGCCTCACAAAAGGTCGCGGTGATGGCGAGCTCTGAAGGGGGAACGGAAATCGAGGAGGTAGCAGCAGAGACCCCTGAAAAAATCCATAAATTATTTGTGGATCCCGCCCGCGGTCTGACGGCATCTGAAGCGGAAAGTCTCATGTCGAAACTCGATCTCTCTGGCGCACAGCTTACCGAAAGCGTTACCTTTTTGGAGGCGCTCTATCAGGCGTTCTGGGACACGGATGCCTCTCTTGCGGAGATTAATCCTCTGGTCGTGACCAGCGATGACAAGGTGATCGCACTGGATGCAAAGTTCAATTTCGACGATAACGCGTTGTTTCGCCATCCCGACATCGTGGCGCTTCGCGACACAGATGAGGAAGATCCTGCTGAGCTCGAGGCTTCCGCGGTCGGGCTCAATTACATTTCACTCGACGGCAACATTGGCTGTTTGGTGAACGGTGCCGGTCTCGCTATGGCGACGATGGACATCATCCAACTCTATGGCGGCGAGCCGGCCAACTTTCTGGATGTCGGTGGTGGCGCAACTACAGAGCAGGTGACAGAAGCGTTCAAGATCATGCTGCGCAATCCCGATCTGAAGGCGATTCTGGTCAATATATTCGGCGGCATTATGCGTTGTGACGTCGTCGCAGAAGGCCTGGTAGAAGCGGCAAAAGTAGTCAAGCTTAAGATTCCGCTCGTCGTTCGGCTCGAGGGAACCAATGTGG
>JAYNKS010000301.1:0-1729 GCA_038111345.1 Gammaproteobacteria bacterium
GGCATGATTGCCGGCGGCGTTGCGGGTATTTGGGCTGCTGATAATTTGTTTTAGGTTGACGGGAAAAGGTATGCGACGGTTATTCTTGACGATGGCTCGTCTGTGGATAGGGTTGCTGTCGTCCTTTTCGAGAGCGCGCGGTGCGCTGTTGCGATCTGACGGTCGTGCGCTTTCTTTTCCGATGGTCGGCCTCGTCGCTTTACTCTTGAGCGCCGGTAGTACGCTTGCGAGCGCCTCGGGAGAGGATCAGGCCCCGAGAGAGTTTCTCGTGACGAGTGCTTCCGGCGGGACTGGCCAGGAGCGTCTCGCGCAGGAATTTCAAGAAAGGCTAGAAGGACCTTATCGGCTGTCCCTTCGCCGAGTCTCCGATACCGAGACGCTCATTGATGCCGTGGCCACGGACCCGGCTCTCGTCGGCCTCGTCCGTCTGGATCTTTACGTCGACTACCTTAACCGTCATCCGGAATTGGTCGGAAAGCTCGATTTATATGGAGAGATGCCGATTTGTATTTTTGCGGCGGTGGCGCATTCGCCTAGACCGGGCGACTCGGGAGGCGCTGAGGCTTCAGCGACCACCTCAAGGCTTGATCTAGGGTCTCAGCACGATAACGACACCCTGTTCATGTTGCGGGCCGTGTGGCCAGAGATCCAACATGCGGATCCTCTTAATGACGCGAAATTTGAGTTTCTGGGCGGGTATCGCGCGTTTGATAGTGTTGCCAAGGGTCGCTCTTCCGCGGCGGTCTTTCTCGATGTACCGGGCGTGGACTCTCCTCGGCTCCGATTCATTGAAAAACATCCAGATCTCGCCATAGGAGGCGTTCCAAAAGACCCCGCGGCCGGTGAAACAGGAGAGGCAGATCTTTGGGGTACCCTTGGCGCTCGGGGCTATATCCCGTTGACCGTTGCGGTGGATTCAGGAGGCTGGTTTCCCGGTCGAGTTGAGGTTCGTACCGTCTGTACCTCGCTGGGTGTGGTTGCCAATAATCAACTCCCCGACGCGAGCGATCATGAGTACGTCGATTCGGTTGTGAAAGTCATCAGCGCAGGTGATGTGCTGTCAGGTCGGCCGTATGATCAGATGTGGCGGAAGACCCAACAGTGGCTGCGGGACGTAACGGTGTTCGCGATGGGTCAGGTGGAGCGGGGCCTCGCCGCGCTTTCAGACCTGAAATCTAATTACTTTTAAGGTCCAGTGTGCAAATTATTTAACCTTGTAGGGTTGTTAACTTTGGAGAATTCATACAGATGAGACGCAAAAACGATCTGCCTGAGGTGCAGCCGATGGGGCAGGGTGGAATGGGTCACGACCTGATGCTGCAGGGCGGCACCAGAAGGATGAACGCGCCCGATCATGAGCAGTTCGCAGAGTATGTGCGAGCGCATGCGGCGGATCTGCCGTTCCTCTCGCAAGAAGAGGAGCGCCAGCTGGTTCGTGCGGGAGTAGCGCGCTTCGCAATCGATTATGACGAAGCGCGCTGGCTCGCCGTGGGTATTCTCCATGAAAGTAACGTTGCGCTAGAGCGCCAGCTGGATCGTCGGTTAGAGGGTGTCTTGCTCCGATTTTCCAAGACGAGTCGACGCCGCAAGATCAGTCGGCGGGAATTCAATGATGCTGTGGCGATCTATCGCAACTGGGCGCGAAATGGCATATCCGAACAGGACGTGAAGATCAAAACAAAGCGCATGATTGAGGAAAATGACTGGCGGGTGGGGCGCAGTAGATGGA
>JAYNKS010000302.1:0-1722 GCA_038111345.1 Gammaproteobacteria bacterium
GGCCAACGCCATCCCAGCATGGAGTCGCTTTACGAATACGGATCGAGAGTCGGCGTGTGGCGAATCCTTAATTTGTTCAGGCGTTACGACATTCCGCTGACTGTTTTTGGCGTGGCCATGGCGCTTGAGCGAAACCCGGCCGTGGTCGATGCGGTGCTTGAGGCGGGTGATGAGATCTGCTCGCACGGCTATCGATGGATTGACTATCGACAGGTGCCTGAGGATATCGAGCGTGAGCATATGGCGCGGGCTATCCAGATTATTCAGTCGTTGACGGGCGAGCGCCCCCTCGGTTGGTACACCGGCCGCACCAGCGAGCGAACCCGCAGGCTGGTCGTGGAAGAGGGAGGCTTTTTATATGACGCCGATGACTACAACGATGATCTGCCGCATTGGACTGAGGTGAATGGATCTGCGCACCTGGTGGTGCCCTACACCCTGGACAACAACGACATGCGCTTTGCTACGCCTCAGGGTTTCAATAGTGGCGAGCAGTTCTTTGTATATCTGCGCGATGCGTTTGATGTGCTCTATGAAGAGGGCGAGAAAACGCCTCGCATGATGTCGGTAGGATTACATTGTCGTCTCGCCGGACGACCGGGTCGTCTTGCGGGTCTTGCTCGATTTATCGAGCATACGCGCCGCTTCGATCACGTCTGGTACTGCCGACGCATTGATATTGCGAGGCACTGGCGCTCGATCCATCCTTTTACCTCGTCATGAATCCGGCACCCAGCCAATGCAACCGAGTCGACTTTATCCATCGGTTCGGCGGTGTGTACGAGCATTCGCCGTGGATTGCCGAGCAGCTTTTCGATGAGGGGCTGACCGCCGCTATCGATGCGCCGGGGCCGCTCATTGATGCGCTCGCGGAGGTGGTGGCACGCGCGGGTCGGGAGCCTCAACTGGCGCTGCTGCGGGCCCATCCGGATCTCGCCGGCAAGCTCGCGGTATCGGGTGACTTAACCGAGGCGTCTTCCTCGGAGCAGGCGGGGGCAGGGTTGGATCGCTGCTCCCCAGAGGAGTTTCGGGCCTTTCAGGAACTTAACGATGCCTATCAGAAGAAATTTGGCTTTCCCTTCATCGTCGCGGTGCGTGGTCTGAATCGACAGGAAATTCTTGAGCGCTTTAGGGTCCGCGTTCAGAATGAATGGGACGTAGAGTTTGACGAAGCGCTGGTGCAGGTGCATCGTATTGCCCGTCTTCGTATCGAGCAAATATTCTCGAGTGATCAAGTGGCGATATGACCGACCAAACACCCATCCCCGATTTTGCGCGCCATTTGGTTAATCTGGCTTCACCCCGTCTGGGAGCCAAAGCGCTATCTTGCAGCGATGACTTTTTTGCTCCGATGGAAAGAATGCTGCAGGACCATGAGCCGGTATTCATTGACGGAAAATATGACGACCACGGCAAATGGATGGACGGTTGGGAGAGCCGGCGGCGTCGCGGGGGCGGCTTTGATCATGTGATCGTTGAGCTGGGTACGCGCGGCGTTATCCGCGGTCTGGATATCGATACACGATTCTTTACCGGCAACTATCCGCCGCAGGCGTCTGTGGAGGTGGCAGATCAGAATCAGAGCGGGTCGTCAGTTAACTTGGACTGGCGAGAGCTTTTACCTCAGACCGATCTGGGCCCGGACGCTCATCATTACCTTGCCATCTCCGATGGCGCACCCGTGACCCATGTTCGTTTGAACATTTACCCCGATGGCGGTGT
>JAYNKS010000303.1:0-1665 GCA_038111345.1 Gammaproteobacteria bacterium
TGCCGGATGCTTTGAAAATCAGCACAAATCCAAGCGCGACCAAGGCGTACATCACGCCCGTCATCAGTCCGCTGATGATTACCTCGAGCAGAAAAAGATCAAACGCCATGCTGTGGCTCTCCAGGAAATTGGCTATCGCGGCTGACGACTGAATTGATAGACCTAGTCATGACTTACTCCGAGGTACGCATCAATGACATCTTGATTGCTGCGCACCTCGCTTGGCGTTCCCTCTGCAATTTTTTTCCCATAATCCAGCACGACCACACGATCCGAAATATCCATCACGACGCCCATATCGTGCTCAATCAGAGCGATCGTTGTGCCGAATTCTTCATTCGTTTCCAGAATAAACCGGCTCATATCTTCTTTTTCTTCAAGGTTCATTCCGGCCATGGGCTCATCCAGAAGCAATAACGTCGGCTCAGCCGCGAGTGCGCGACCCAACTCCACCCGCTTTTGTAAGCCATAGGGGAGCTTACCCACCGGGGTCTTCCGAATCGCCTGGATTTCCAGGAAGTCAATCACATGCTCAACAAACTCGCGATTCTCAATTTCTTCTTGTCGGGCGGGACCCAAGTGAAGGGCCTGCCAGAAAAGCCCTTTTTTCATCTGGGTGTTACGCCCGGTCATGATGTTATCGAGGGTGCTCATGCCTCTAAACAGGGCGATATTCTGAAAAGTACGGGCAATGCCGCCGCGAGCTGCTTCATGCGGCTTCATCTGACTGCGCTTCTGGCCCTGATAGGTGATCGTCCCTTGTTGCGGATGGTAGAAGCCGTTGATGACATTAAGCATCGAACTCTTACCGGCGCCATTCGGTCCAATAATCGACCGCACTTCGCCTTTTCGAATGTCGAAACTGACATCTGTCAACGCATGCACTCCGCCGAAAGACAACGAGATGGCGTCCACTTCGAGGAGAATTTGATCTTGCGCTCGGTCGTTCACAGGGTATAAAGAGCCTTGGTTTTTCGTTGCCGGTCCTAACCTACGCGGCCTTTGAGGTGCTTTGATGCACCGTCGCGTCGCGAATCTCTAGGTCTGCTTCGATCTTGCCGCGACGACCATCCTCAAAGACCACCTCGGTTCTCACGAAACACCGAGTTCGCCCATCGAATAGCGCCTCAATAAGATCACCATAGCGCTCATTAATAATTCGGCGGCGGACTTTACGGGTTCGGGTGAGTTCACCATCATCCGGATCAAGCTCCTTATGCAGAATCAGGAATCGTTTGATCTGAGAAGCAGATAAATGTGGGTCCGAAGCTAGGCTTTGGTTGACCTGCTCAATGCAGTCCTGGATCAACTGGTAGACATGGGGATGGGCCGCAAGTTCCTGATAACTTGCGTAGGAGACGTTATTTCGCTCGGCCCAATTACCTACCGCATCAAGATCAATATTCACGAAGGCCGTTACAAAGTCACGGCCATCTCCAAATGTCACGACCTCCTTGATCTCAGGGAAAAATTTAAGTTTGTTTTCGAGAAATTTAGGCGCAAACATGCTGCTGTCAGTCAACTTACCGACATCCTTTGCCCGATCAATAATGCGAAGATGACCTTCACCATCGATGTAGCCCGCATCACCCGTACGAACCCAGTTGTCGTCGGTTTTGGTTTCGGAGGTTGCCTCTGCGTTCTTGAAATATTCAAGAAATACTC
>JAYNKS010000304.1:0-1376 GCA_038111345.1 Gammaproteobacteria bacterium
GGTCAAAGTCGACCTGAATGATAGGACGCTTTTCAGTGATCCCCGTATGATTCGAGAATGAAGAACCGAACGCGATAATCAGATCGCATTCATTCATGAACCAACTGGCGATCGGCGTCCCTGAACGCCCCAACACGCCAGCGGCCAGAGGATGATGATCAGAAATTTGTCCCTTTCCTTTGAAAGTTGTGAGAATTGGCGCATTGAGTCGCTCTGCGAGATTGATTACTTCGGGCATTGCCTCTCGCGCACCATAGCCAACGATAATAATGGGTCGCTTATGGCTCGCGATGAGGCCTAATGCAGCATCTACCGAATCTCGCGCTGCAGTAATCAGGTGTGAGCCCACGCGTCCCGTCGGGCCCGAGGCTTTGGCAGTTTCGCCAGCAGGTAGAGTCTGTACGTCATCTGGAAAAATCAGATGCGCCACCTCCCGGTTAACAATTGCGTTCTTGCATGCCAAAGTCATCAATTCAGCATGTTTGGAGCTATGTAAGACGGTCTGGCTGAAATGGGCTACCGGCTCAAAGGCGGCAGCCAAATCAATTTCTTGAAAAGCCCCGGGACCAAAAACTTGAACATTGACCTGGCCTGTAAGGGCTAGCAACGGTGCTCGGTCGACTTTGGCGTCCCAAAGACCAGTCATGAGATTTGTCGCGCCCGGTCCTGCGATACTGAGACATGCGGCGGGTTTGCCGGACAATTTTGCATATCCGGAGCAGGCGAAGGCTGCAGCACCCTCATGCCGAATACCGAAAAAGGACAGATTCCCTTGCTGCTCTTGCATCCGAAATGCATCCGCCAATCCAAGATTTGAGTGTCCCACCATTCCGAAAACGCTTTTTATTCCCCAGTTGACCATTGTCTCAGCCATGATATCCATGACCGTTGCTACTCTTGCAGGCTCACTTTCTAAACCGATATAAATGCCGTCTTCTTTCGTGGCGGTTGGATAGACAGTCTGACCCTCGTCCTCATGGCCCCCAGGTGATACTCCCGTCTTGGGATCAAAGTCCCAGCCGTGCCAAGGGCATCGCAACCAGTAGCGCCCGTCGTGATCGCACTCGATGGAACCCTCTCCGAGTGGACCGCCTTGATGCGGGCATCGGTTATCCATCGCGGTGTAGTCCCCATCCAGATGCGTAACGGCGAGAGACCGGGTTCCCACCACGACCGTTTTGACTCGGCCCTCAGGTAACTCTCCGGGATCAAGAATCTTTATCCACTCCAACGCCGATTGATCAGGTGAACTCACATTTGCCTCCTTAAAAACGGTTTACAGGATAGTCTCCGCCTACAGCGACACAAGGCCGCCGTAGTGAACCCCTGTCAAATAAGCCATATCCCGATCAAAGGTGGTGAGATCCTCTGGAGAA
>JAYNKS010000304.1:1386-1656 GCA_038111345.1 Gammaproteobacteria bacterium
CCGCGCGGCCGCTGTGTCGACACTCAGTCGGGCGCGCAACTCCTTTTTCTGTGTCGCGAGTCCGACGGGGCAATTGTTGGTGTGGCAGGCCCGCATGCCCAGACACCCGATGGCCTGGAGCGCGGCATTGGAAACCGCAACACCGTCAGCGCCAAGAGCTAACGCCTTGGCAAAATCCGACGGCGTACGAAGCCCGCCGGTGATGATTAGCGTGACATCGCTCGCGCTACGTTGGCCTAAATGCTTTCGAGCTCTGGACAGAGCCGGAAT
>JAYNKS010000305.1:0-447 GCA_038111345.1 Gammaproteobacteria bacterium
ACCCAGATGACGAAGTAGAAGAAAGGACACTAAGGCCAGACAAATCAAAGAAACCGTAGTCGCGGTTGCTAAAGCAGCTTGGGGCCATCCGCCAATTGGAATACCAAAAAAATAATGGAGCTTATTTAATAGATTACCTGAATGAATGAACAGAGCCGCTGCAAGCGACATAAGAAGCCCAATGAGAAATCCAAGGCTAACTCGAATTAATGCGTCTATCACGGCGACTCATCCGCAACCATCTTAAGTACCTCGCGGGGCTTCGTTACAGCGAGCGTTCATCTCGATTTCCCCAAGGACTAGCTGGCGGCAAAGCTCACCATTCGCTATAAGCCAGATATTTTCCGCTGAGGACTAATTTCACCCGATCGCCCTTCTCACTCCTCTCCCTTGATAATTCCATATTAAAGTCCACCGCAGACATGATGCCGTCACCGAACTCCTCGT
>JAYNKS010000305.1:457-1650 GCA_038111345.1 Gammaproteobacteria bacterium
CTTTTATAGTGTCCCCATAAACACCCACTATTTCATAAAGACGATAAAGCGCGGGGTCAGTCGGCACCGTTTGATCCCAGGTCTTTTTCGGGTATTGCTGCAGGGCTATAGCGACCGCACTCGGTAGATTGAGAAACCTTGTCACAGCCTCGGCATCATCTTTCTCTAGGTGATTCATGCCGAGGCATGCCGAAACCACGAATTCCTTCGATTTTGAAGTTTGCGCTGCGATATCTGCCCAAGAGACGCCTCGCTCGAGTTTTGCATCGCCGATTTGCTCCTTCATGAGTTCCTTTTTCATAAATGCTCCTGAAAAGTGTGTGGTTATGGATAAGCAAAATATTTATCCGAATTCTCTAGTGATGAAACATTTGCAGCTTCCATTCAAGCGCGAAACCCGTCAAGGTCTTGCATTCAGATCTAATTTGCTCGCCAAATCGTGGAACCGCTTGCGCGTCTTCCTTAGAGGATCCTATAAGTATATTTGGGAACTTCGGATCCGATCGCAAACTTGAATGCTGGTCCAAGATTAATCCAAGTGACTGGATCAGATGTTCAACCGACGGAGTCTCTTCTTCGTTTGGGAAAGTCGAGCTGGCAAGATCCAAACTAAACAATGGCCCAGTGACCATTGGGGAAGAGGGGTAGCAAGTCTCCCTCAAAAGGAGTGTCTCTTTTACTCGACGACCAACAGCCTCCGCAGTTGCTTTAGGCGGAGCCAGAACAGCTTGGACAATGACCCCTCCGTCTAGTACATCACTCAGTTCTGTGAGATCGGTGTCGGCGTCCGCTTGCAGCGTTCGAACCGTCCCGTCGCGAGACACAACTGTGGCCCTAGAAAATAACTCCCGAATTGTTTTGCTTTGATATCCCGCATTGCCGACTAACGCGCCAGCGATGGTACCCGGCATTCCGGCGAGAAAAGACATATCAAAGCCGGCTTGAGATGCTTTATAAACTACGTCCGCTGTTTTTGCACCGGCACCTACCCGTATGGCGTCATTTTTGAGCAGCTCAAAACCTCCAAATCGGGAACCTAGGTAGATTACGACTCCGTCGTATCGCCTCCCCAAAAACATAAGCCCGGATCCCGAACCGAGACTTGATACTTCCCGGTCTCTGGGCAGTTCTTCTAGGAATTGCCTGAGATCCGCGATATGGGCTGGTCGAAAAAAGTCTGAGGCGATTGCCGT
>JAYNKS010000306.1:0-1603 GCA_038111345.1 Gammaproteobacteria bacterium
GTGCGCCGAGGCCAGAGAGCAATGCTTCGTAGGAGCCAGGCGGATAGCCATTGGCGTGGGCGAAAACGATTCTTGGCATGCAGTCGATGCATCCTCCTAATCTCAGAAGCATTCTATCGTACTTAGAGTCCGTTCCATCGCATGCCCCTACGAAAGCAAGTCCCTTATCAGAGCTGAAGGACTTAAACTGGAGCGCAAGGCGAAGAAAGGGAGGCGATCGTCCGATATTCGCTTTACTAAACATAGTACTGCACACGCCAAGCATCTGGTCTAAGAAAACGGCGACATTATGTGCTGCACTCAAATCATTGAAGGGGCATTCAAATGCACAAGTTCAATGAATTTTTCAATCTGCGGGCGGTTCTCACCTCGGCTTTGGGGGCTCTTGCTGCCACGCTGGCTCTTGGGGCAGCAGCACAGTCCAACTTCGAAGCTCCCGCCGAGGGGAAGAGTATTAGTGGTCTTGCACTATTCTCGGGATGGGTGTGTGAGGCTGAAAGCGTTCAAATAGAGTTTCTCCTGAATGGGGCCGTCCTAGACGCGGCTTATGGTACCGATAGAGGCGACACTGAGAGCGTATGCGGCGACACCAATAATGGGTTCAGCTTGCTGTTTAACTTTGGAAATTTCCCGACGGGCGAACAAACGGTAAAATTGCTGGTAGATGGCGAGGAGGTCGCGACGCGCACCTTCAACACTATTCAGCTCAGCCAGGGAGCATTCGTAACGTTCGATGAAACTGATCTTGAGACCGTTACAACCAGCACGACGCTGACTGACTTTCCCAAGGCGGGACACTCGGTGGTCCTGTCTTGGGATCAGGCGTCTCAAAATTTTGTGATTGCCTCTGAGTCGATCCCCGTAGCGGGAGACGGAGATGTGCTGCGCGATGGCGTTGTCGACGCTCAGTGGGATGTTGGCACCACTGGATTCGATCAAGCCATTAATTACGGAGCATGTGTCGGTAACGGCGGCGCAGATTGCCCTTCCATCGGTTGGGCGGTAGCGGATGACGACGATCGGGGATCAGTGCTTGAGATCACCTACTCTGGCGATCAATTCGCAGGGCTCTTTTTCGAGGCCAGTAGCCCTGGTATCGACATGAGCAGCTACGAATCCGGCTTACTGAATCTCGATATAAAAGTCGTGAGCAGAGGTGTCAATGACTCTGGGTATGTAATCAAGGTAGACGATCATAATGGCGGCTCAACTGGCGACTTCCCAATCTCGGTTGCCGGCTCCGGAGAATGGGAAACCATCAGCGTCCCGGTGGCGGACCTGCTTGCTAATAGTGGTAGCAATCTATCGCTTGCAGGAGTCAAGACCGGCATCGTGATCTTCGCCCCGTTCGGCAAAACAGAGGGCGTTGTCTACCGACTTGATGATGTGTACTGGTCGGAGTAACTAAAAAACCGAGAAACTTTAAGGCGGTCGTGAGACCGCTTTTTTTATGAGTGGCTGGCATGCAACTAGCGCCCTGTGTTGTTCCCATGCAGATCGAAGTGCCGAATTTGCGTTAGAGGGAAAACTACTGACAAAGAGCTACAACTTCGCGAACTCCCGATTCAGATCATACTGGCGTGAGGTCACGTAACGCTCCATC
>JAYNKS010000307.1:0-1597 GCA_038111345.1 Gammaproteobacteria bacterium
GAGCGTTCAAACAGTAAGCCGGGCGATCGAGTCGGTGCCTTCGGCTCATTTTATTTAGTGGGTGATATACTGGATTCTCTTCGAACGGGGGTCACATCATAGATGGACTCAAGCGCTCAATCCCCGGTAAATCTTAAGCACCGTTTGACCGGTGCGGCAGTGCTTGTCGTGATTGCAGTGGTCGTTATCCCCTGGTTGCTCGGCGGCGCGAGTGGCCCTATGCGGGGAAAACCAGCCGTTTCGCCCGCGCTTCAGCCAAAAAGTGAGTTTGTCTCAGACCTTAGCCTTCCCCCGACGGGAGCCGGTATAAATTCGTCGACATCAGAGTCAGTTCACGATTCTGCCGCCCCATCAGCTGGTGGGGACAGTGCCCCGTCAGATGTTGTGACAACATTGAGCCCGGCAGAAGCCGAGGTGTCAGGCGACCCCTCGTCGGAGGGGGTTGAGGCCGTGAAAGCAGGCTGGATTGTCCAGCTTGGGGTATTCAGGGATAAGACAAATGCCATCACGCAACAGCAGCGACTTCAGGAAAACGGCATTCGCTCTGACCGCGAGTCGATAACCTTTGAAGACAGTCCTGCTTGGCGGATCGTCCTGGGTCCGTTCGACAGCAAAGAAGAAGCAGACCGTGAGAGCGGGAAGGCGGTGCTTGTTACCGGTGAGCGCGCACTTGTTCTGCTTATAGACGCAAAGCCGTAGGTCAACGGGGAGATGAATCTATCAGCTATGGGTGGGATTGCGATAATTGATCTCATCCTCGGACTCGTTTTGGTGGCGTCCATTGTGATCGGCATCGTGCGAGGCTTCGTCAAGGAGATGCTTTCCCTCCTCGCGTGGGGAGTGGCGTTCTGGATCGCCTATCGATATAGCGCGCCGGCCTCCGAGTGGTTGGACACCTTTATCGGAAACCCGACCTTGTCCTCGCCCCTGGGATCAATCGGCGTCTTTGTAGCATCGCTGCTGACTTTAAGCCTGGTAGGCAACCTGCTTTCACGTCTTTTTAAACGCTCGGGGCTAACGGGGACAGACCGATTGCTCGGAGCGGTGTTTGGAGCAGGGCGCGGGCTCGCTATCTTAATTGCGACTTTGGTGATCCTCCGGTTAACGCCCGTGATCGAGCAGCCTTGGTACAATGCGTCGTGGTTAATTCCGCGGTCGGCCCCCCTGGTAGATAGCCTGGTTGCTCAGGTCGGCGGGTCTTTGATTGAGAGTGTTGAATCCACGGTGATCGAGACCCAGAACTCAATGGTGCCGGCGCCGTCGGACTAAAAACCTTGAGCGCGGCGGATCTCGGTAGTGCGCCACCACGGTAGATTGAGAACTCAGGAGACGGGTTAATGTGTGGAGTTGTCGGAATCGTCGGCCACGGCCCGGTAAATCAGGAAATCTATGATGCGCTGACGGTGGTCCAGCACAGGGGCCAGGACGCGGCAGGCATCATGACCTGTGATGGTTCGCGCGTGCATCTTCGTAAAGACAGCGGGCTGGTCCGGGATGTGTTTGCAGAGAGGCACATGGTCCAGCTTAAAGGCAATATGGGGATCGGACATGCTCGGTATCCCACGGCTGGCGGTGAGAACCGTTCAGAGGCTCAGCC
>JAYNKS010000308.1:0-1559 GCA_038111345.1 Gammaproteobacteria bacterium
TCCATCTACTGCGCCCCACCCGCCAGTCATTTTCCTCAATCATGCGCTTTGTTTTAATCTTCACGTCCTGTTCGGATATGCCATTTCGCGCCCAGTTTCGATAGATCGCCACGGCATCATTGAATTCCCGCCGACTGATCTTGCGGCGTCGACTCGTCTTTGAAAATCGGAGCAAGACGCCCTCTAAACGACGATCCAGTTGACGCTCCAGCGCCACGTTACTTTCATGGAGAATACCAACGGCAAGCCAGCGCGCTTCATCGTAATCGATTGCGAAGCGCGCTACTCCCGCACGAACCAGCTGGCGCTCTTCTTCTTGCGAGAGGAAGGGCAGATCCGCCGCGTGCGCTCGGACATACTCAGCGAACTGCTCATGATCGGGCGCGTTCATCCTTCTGGTGCCACCCTGCAACATCAGGTCGTGACCCATGCCACCCTGCCCCATCGGCTGCACCTCAGGCAGATCGTTTTTGCGTCTCATCTGTATGAATTCTCCAAAGTTAACAACCCTACAAGGTTAAATAATTTGCACACTGGACCTTAAAAGTAATTAGATTTCAGGTCTGAAAGCGCGGCGAGGCCCCGCTCCACCTGACCCATCGCGAACACCGTTACGTCCCGCAGCCACTGTTGGGTCTTCCGCCACATCTGATCATACGGCCGACCTGACAGCACATCACCTGCGCTGATGACTTTCACAACCGAATCGACGTACTCATGATCGCTCGCGTCGGGGAGTTGATTATTGGCAACCACACCCAGCGAGGTACAGACGGTACGAACCTCAACTCGACCGGGAAACCAGCCTCCTGAATCCACCGCAACGGTCAACGGGATATAGCCCCGAGCGCCAAGGGTGCCCCAAAGATCGGCCTCTCCTGTTTCACCGGCCGCGGGGTCTTTTGGAACGCCTGCTATGGCGAGATCTGGATGTTTTTCAATGAATCGGAGGCGAGGAGAGTCGACCCCTGGCACATCAAGAAAGACCGCCCCGCTCGAGCGACCCTTGGCAACCCTGTCGAATGCGCGATACCCGCCCAGAAACTCAAACTTCGGATCATTAGAGGGGTTTGCATGTTGAACCTCTGGCCACACGGCTCGCAACATGAACAAGGCGTCGGTATCGTACTGAGATCCTAGATCGAGCCTTGGGATGGCAGCTGAAGCCTCAGCACCTCCCGAGTCGCCCGGCCTCGGCGAATGGGTCACTGCCGCAAAAATACAAAGCGGCATCTCTCCATATAAATCGAGCTTTCCGACCAAGTCCGGATGCCGGTTAAGGTAGTCGACGTAAAGATCCAGACGGACGAGGCCCACGAGAGCTGGGTCCGCGGCCACGGCGTCAATGAGCGTCTCGGTATCGGGGACGCGGCGAAGGGACAGCCGATAGGGTCCCTCTAGCCGTTCTTGAAATTCCTGCGCGAGACGCTCCTGACCCGTCCCGCCGGAGGCATTCGTCAAGAGAAACTCCCTCGGGGCCTGATCCTCCCCCGAAGCGCTCGCGAGCGTACTACCGGCGCTCAAGAGTAAAGCGACGAGGCCGACCATCGGAAAAGAAA
>JAYNKS010000309.1:0-1530 GCA_038111345.1 Gammaproteobacteria bacterium
TCGAGTCGAGCCACTGGCCGGTGTCGCGCCAGTAGTTGTTGTTTCTTGAGTGAACAGATTTCACACCAGCCTGGAAGGATTCCAGTCTGTAGGGGCCCGTGCCGCCTGCCCACCAATCCATACCGTTCGCCTTCACGATCTTGGCTTGCGGCTGGGTCAGCTTGATGGGCAAATCGGAGTCCGGCGACGACAGGGTCAATTTGACCGTGTACTTATCAACCGCTTTCCATTCCACGACCTGTGCAAAAAATGCCTTGATGGATGAAGGTGAGCCCTCAGCGATGTGGCGATTCATACTCCAAACCACGTCTGCCGATGTCAACTCGCCGCCGCCGTGGAATTCAACGCCCTTACGAATTTTAAAGGTGTACTCGGTGGCATTGCTGTTAACTGACCACTCTTCGGCCAGTTCCGGATTCAGGCTCATGTCGTTCCAAACCTGAATCAGACCGTTGTAGCTGGTGTTGGCGCGGGTGTAGTCAATCGTCGATGTGCCCAGGATCGGGTCCAAGGTATCGTCGGGGCCGTGCAGGTTCGACGCAAAGATGACCGACCCGCCGCGCTGCGGCGTTGCGGCCAGCGCGCTGGCTGAGGTCATCAAACCACCTGCTGCGGTCGCTGTTACGCCAAGGGCGCCCATCGCCGCCATAAATTCACGACGATTCATACGTCCGTCGCGATACATCTGCTGGAACGTTTTTATCTCTTTCATTTGGTTTTCCTCCAGTCTTTCATGAGAGAACTCAGCGGCGCCTGAGCGTCGACTGCCGATCTCTTTTAATCCGTGAATATAGAAATCACGCACAAAAGTGCTGCAAGCAGTGAAACATATGCATTTGGATACGTCAACTTCGAATGCGCCTCGCGCCACCGCATGGAAGCGGGCTTGTCTCATTTTTTATCTTGTTGCGTCAAAACCCCTTATTTTTATGTCTATTAGCAAATAGCAACCTACTGATGGGATATATCCCTAATCAAAAATGAATCAGTCAGGTTTATTTTTTCAAGACGAGCAGTCATTGCGTGCAAACGCCTACCCCTTGACCGCTCTTGATCAAATCGCCAAATGGTATCCATACTTTGGCACCCTGTTTTCTGAACGCACTACGATGTCACGATACATCATCCGATCACTTGCTCGGCTAGCGGTCCTACTGATCGTGGGCGGCCTACCTGCGAGGACCATCGCATCGGGCTGTCCCTGCAACTATGTTCCGATAAAGGTCCTGGAGGTAATCTCAGCCAGCACGCTTCTGGTCGAGCTCGATGGCTCGCGTGAGACCGTTAATATTTCCCATATACAGGCACCAAGACCGGCACCGGATTCCAGTAGCGACTCTACCTGGTGCGAATCAGAAGGTCAGAAAGCCTTCGAGGCAAAGGCATTGGCCCGCAGCCTGATAGAGAAAGCCCAGGAGGTCTCCATTGATGGACGCCGGGTCACCGATTCTGGCGCCGTCACTGCCGTGGTCTATGTCGATAACCTAAGCCTTGGTCAGGAGATCCTTTACAAATACCTCGCTGTCGAAA